>JAISYA010000065.1 GCA_031270205.1 Treponema sp. | reverse complement strand
CATGACACCGTTTCGCGGCGCTTTTACGGCGCTTATCACCCCCATGAACGACTCAGGCGCAGTCGACTACGAAGGTTTCCGCGAACTCATCAAATTCCAGCTTGCGGAAGGCATTGACGGCATCGTCCCGCTGGGAACCACCGGGGAAAACCCCACCCTTGACGAAGACGAAGAGGATCGGCTGATTGAGATTGCCGTGAAAGAAGCCGGGGGCAAGGTCCCGGTGATCATCGGCGCCGGTTCCAACGACACCAGACACATGGTTGTCTACACTGAGCGGGCTAAAAAAATGGGCGCCGATGCCGCCCTCGTGGTGACGCCCTATTACAACAAACCGAACGACGAGGGCCTTATCCGTCACTTTGAGGCCGCCGCCGCGGTGGGCATTCCGGTCATCGTATACAATATCGCGTCGCGCACCGGCAGAAACATCCCCGCGCCGCTCATGGAACAAATAGCCGGCATTCCCGGCATTGCCGGCGTAAAGGAAGCGTCAGGCGACATGAACCAGATGGGAGACATCATCCGCGAAGTCGCGTCCCGCAAAGCCGGCTTCAGCGTCCTTTCAGGCGACGACTCCCTTACCCTGCCCCTGGCCGCCCTGGGCGGTGACGGCGTTATTTCAGTCATCTCCAACCTGGTACCTGCCAAAGTAAAGGCCCTGACCGGCGCCTGTCTCGCGGGCCGTTTGGAGGAAGCGAGAAAACTCCACTATGAGCTGCTCCCCCTTACCAAAGCGGCCTTTGTCGAAACCAACCCCATCCCCATTAAACAGGCCCTCACCTGGGCGGGCCTTCCCGGCGGCCCCACGCGGCTGCCCCTGGGAAAACTGTCGCCGGCAAGCGAGACGGTCTTGCGAAAAGCCATGACCGGACTGGGGATACCGATTCGGTGAGAGGATCCGCGCCGCGTTCTTCTGTTTTTGCGGCGGCCTTCAAATATTCAATCCCCGTACTCCTGGGTTATCTCACTATCGGTATTGCCTTCGGCCTGCTTACGGCCGACGCGGGCTATCCCTGGTGGATCGCGCCGGTGATGGGGCTGGTCATGTACGCCGGCGCAGGGCAGTTTATCGCGGTGGGCCTCTTTGCCGCCGGAACGAGTCTCTGGGAGGCGGCCCTGGTGCAGCTTGTGGTAAATGCCCGGCACATAGCCTACGGGTTTTCCATGCTGAAACGCTACCGGAATACCGGTCTCTTCCGCTATTACCTGATATTCGGTCTTACCGACGAAACCTTTGCCCTGCTTTCCTCCCTGAGCGAAGAAGACGCGGCCTCCTCCGGCGCGGACCGGGGGAAATTCATGTGCTGTGTAACGGCCCTGAACCAGTGCTATTGGGTAAGCGGTTCGCTGCTGGGCGCGCTTGCCGGTTCCCTCATTCCGTTTGACACTGCGGGAATTGGTTTTGCCCTTACCGCGCTGTTTGTAGTGCTGATGATTGAGCAGATACTCCGCCTGCGCAGGCCGGGGATTTTTATTGTTTCGGCGATACCGGCGGCGCTGGCGGTTTTTTTCCTGCCCTCGCGGATATCGCTGTTAGCCGCTATGGCCCTGGCGCTGAGCGTACCGCTTGAGAAAACCCGGCGGGAACCATGACCGGAACAAACGAAGCGCTGGCGCTGACCTTTGTCATGGGCGCGGTAATTCTCTTTTGCCGCGCCTTTCCCTTCCTGTTCTTCCGGGAGCCGCCGGCAAAAGACACCGGGGCCGGGAGCCGCCGGGCGGCCTTTCTCAACTTTGTGGAGAAAACCGTACCCCCGGCGGCGATGACCGTGCTGGCCGTTAACGCCCTGGCCGGCCCGCTCAAGGGGAATCCGCGGGAAGCGATTCCGGTACTTTCGGCGGCCTGCTTTACCGCCCTGGTACATCTCTGGAAGCGGAATCCGCTGATCAGCATTTTCGGCGGCACGGCGCTCTACATGGTTCTGGAAAGAATCGTTATGCGGTGACAGCGCCTGTTCCAAAACTGATTGACTGTGCGCTAACGCGCATGGTATGCGAAATGTCCCTTTGTCCGTATGGTCCGCGGCGGGTTTTTCAAAAAGGTATGTATATTGCCATGATGGAAATTGCGTGTATAATGTGATAGGGAGAACGACAAAATGTATACAACCCCCGCTTGTCGGGATGTGGAGCAATTATGAAAGAAGTTTCCGGCGGCGTGTGCGCGCCCAGGGGTTTTAAGGCGGGCGGCGTCTGGTGCGGCATCAAGGCAAGTTCAAAGAAGCGGGACCTTGCCCTTATTTATTCGGAAAAGCGCTGTACGGCGGCGGCAATGTTCACCACCAACCGGGTGCAGGCGGCAAGCGTGCTGGTAAGCCGCGAGCACCTGCGGGGGGGGATGCTCCGTGCGATTATCGCCAATTCGGGTAACGCCAACGCCTGCACCGGCGAGGCGGGGCTTGACGCGGCCCGGCGTATGGCGGAGCTGGCCGCGGACGAATTCGCCATTAGCCCGAAGGAAGTGGCGGTGGCCTCTACCGGGGTCATCGGCGTGCCTTTGCCCATCGCGGCGATTGAGCATAGCTCAGGCGCGCTGGCGAACAGCATCAGGGGCGACGAGGCCGGCCATGCCGCGGCCCTGGAAGCGATTATGACCACAGACACCCGCAGGAAGGAAGTCTCAATAGAGATCGAAATCGGCGGCGCGCCGGTGCGGATAGGCGGCATGGCCAAGGGGTCGGGGATGATTCATCCCAGCATGGCCACGATGCTCTGCTTTCTCACCACCGACGCGGCAATCTCGCGGGAAATGCTGGAGCTGAGTCTGCAAAGTGCCGTCAGGCGTTCTTTTAACCGCCTGACGGTGGACGGCGACACCTCCACCAACGACACGGTGATTATCATGGCAAACGGCGAGGCGGGGAATCCCCCCATCGGGCCGGCCGGTGACAATCAAAAACTATTCGCCGCCGCGCTTGAAGAAGCCTGTGTCAGGCTGACCCGCGCCCTGGCCCGCGATGGCGAAGGAGCGTCGAAACTGGTCACGGTTATCGTTGAGGGCGCCTCTGACGAGCGGGCCGCCGAAGTTCTGGCAAAGGCGGCGGCGTCTTCGAGCCTGGTCAAGGCCGCCTGCTTTGGCGCGGACGCCAACTGGGGCCGGGTGCTCTGCGCCATGGGCTACGCCGGCGTCGGGTTTGATCCCGATAAAACCAGCGTGCGCTTCAGAAGCCGCGCCGGCGAAATCACCGTGTGCCGGGACGGCCTTCCGGTTCCCTTTTCCGAAGCAGACGCCAGGCGCATCCTTTCTGAAGAGGAGATTGAGATTATTGCCGGCGCGGGCGGCGGGCCGGGCAGCGCGGCCGTGTGGGGCTGCGATCTTACTTGCGATTATGTGAAAATCAACGCGGACTACCGTTCTTAGAAGGGGATAGGGGTGCGGGAGAATTCGATAAGCAACAGCGGGCGGGCGGACGTGCTGATTCACGCCCTGCCCTATATACGGCGTTACAGAGGCAAAACCATCGTGGTTAAGTACGGCGGCAACGCCATGATCAACGAGGATCTCAAGGCGGGGGTAATACAGGATGTGATCCTCATGTCCTGCGTGGGGATTCGTACCGTGCTGGTCCACGGCGGCGGCCCGGAAATCGAGGCGATGCTGAAAAAGACCGGCAAAGAAAGCCGCTTTGTCAACGGTCTCCGCTACACCGACGAGGAAACCATGGAGATTGTGCAGATGGTTCTCTGCGGCAAGGTGAACAAGGAGATCACCGGGCTTATCGGGGGGGCCGGAGGCAGGGCCATTGGCCTTTGCGGCATAGACGGCGCGATGCTCAAGGCCCGCCGCCTCAGGGGGGATGAAGACCTGGGCCTTGTGGGTGAAATTGAGACGGTGGACGCCACGGTACTGAACAGCGTGCTGGATGCGGAGGCGATACCGGTGGTGTCCTCGGTGGCCTTCGGTACCGGCGAAGACGAGGGCAAAGCGCTCAACATCAACGCCGACACCGCGGCGGCGAGGATAGCCGCCGCGCTGCAGGCGGAAAAACTCGTCCTTATGACCGACGTGCGGGGCATACTCCGCGACCTGGGGGATCCGGATTCGCTTGTCAAATCCGCTTCCCGTCCCGAACTGGAAGAACTGAGAAAAGAGGGCGTCATCAGTAAGGGCATGATCCCCAAAGCGGAGTGCTGCGCTCTTGCCCTTGACGGCGGCGTCAAAAAAGCCCATATTATTGACGGACGCCTGCCCCACGCCCTCTTGATAGAACTCTTCACCGACGAGGGCATCGGTACCATGCTTACCGCTTAGTGAGGTTCTATTGCATAAGGTTATAAGACGTGTGTGTATTTGCCTGCTGCTCTGTTTGGCGATACCGCTTGCCGCCCAAAGCGGCGGGGAAGAGCTTACCTTGAGGATCGCCGTCATGGGTCCGGGAACCGAACTCTATTTCTGGTGGGGGCATATCGCCCTGATGATCGATGACGCGCGTAGCGGCGAGAGCCTTTTTTACGACTACGGGCTTTTTTCATTCGATACCGATCATTTTTTCACCAATTTCGCCCTCGGCAGGCTCTTCTATCGCTGCGGCGTGTCGCCGTCCGATCGCAATATCGCCGGCTATATCAATACCAACCGCGACGTAACGTTCTATACCCTGGACCTTCCTCCGGAAAAACGGGCGGAAGTGCGGGATTTCGCGGAACGCAATGTGCTTCCCGAAAACCGGAATTATTTTTATCACCACTTCAGGGATAATTGCGCTACCCGTATCCGGGATATTATCGACCTGGCGGTGGACGGCCGCTTTCGGGAACGCTTCGGCGAAGCGCCGGGCCGTTTTACCCTGCGCCAGCACGTGCGCCGCCATACCTGGTTTTCCCCTTTTTTTGACTGGCTGCTCAATTTCCTGATGGGCCAGGATATTGACACGCCCATTACAATCTGGGAAGAGATGTTTCTTCCCGCGGAAATTGGAAACCGCATCGAAGACTTTTCGTATGTTGATTCGGAGGGCGTCACGCGAAAACTGGTTTCCGGCGTGGAGACGGTTTACCGGTCCCAGGGCCGTTCGAGGGTGCTGGCTGTTCCCCGCAGGCAGTGGCCGCGCGAACTGGCTTTTAGCCTCGCGGTTTCGGCCCTTATCGGCTGCTTCTTTTTGCTGGAGGCAAAAAACCGCCGGGCCGGACGGATACTCGCCGGCCTCAGCCAGAGCCTCGCCGGCCTGTTTTTCGGCGGCGTGGGCCTTGTCCTTTTTTTTATGATGTTCTTTACCGACCACGATTACACCTACCACAACGCCAATCTGTTCTTCGCCAACCCCCTGCTCATCGCGGCTGTTCCCCTGGGCATCCGTTACGCCCTGGAGCGCGACAACGGCAGGCGGTTTGTTTCCGGGGCGCTGCTCAGGCTCCTCTGGCTGCTCACCGCGCTGGGGGTCTTTGTTTCCATGCTGGTAAAACTCCTGCCCCAATTCTGGCAGCAAAACCTTACCGATCAGATGCTGATCCTTCCCATCGCCCTGGTCTTTGCCCTTGAACCTTCGGGTTTGCGGGAATTGCCGGACCGGCTGCGGGGAAAGAAAACGGTATCGAATCTTAAAAAGCGGCCTGGCCCGCTGTCCACCGGACCGGGGAAGTCCAAAGGAGAATCACTATGAACGTACTATTCATTGGCGGCACCGGGACCATCAGTACCGCCATTTCAAAGCGGGCGCTGGAGCTGGGCTGGAATCTGTTTCTGCTTAACCGGGGAAACCGGAACAACGAGCTTGTCTCCGGCAAGACAGGCAGACTCATCGAAATCACCTGTGATATCAGGGAGGAGGACGAGAGGGTCGCCGCGAAAATAAAAGCGGCGCTGGCCACAGCGGGGGCGCTTCGCTTTGACGTGGTGGCAGACTTTATTGCCTTTACCCCCGATCACGTGGAAAAGGATTACCGCCTTTTCAAAGACCTCTGCGCTCAGTACATCTTTATCAGTTCCGCCTCGGCGTATCAGAAGCCCCCCGCGTCGTACCTCATCACCGAGAGCACTCCGCTGTCCAATCCCCTCTGGCAGTATTCGCGGGACAAGATCGCCTGCGAGGATTTTCTGACCGGCAAGTACCGGGAAAACGGCTTTCCCGTTACCATTGTCCGCCCCAGCCACACCTACAGCGAGCGGGGTGTGCCCCTGGGGGTCCACGGCGAACACGGGAGCTGGCAGATACTTAAACGGATGCTCGACGGCAAGCCGGTGATCATCCAGGGTGACGGTACGAGCCTGTGGACCATGACGCATAACAGCGATTTCGCGCGGGCCTTTACCGGCCTCATGGGAAACATCCACGCCGCGGGAGAAGCGGTGCAGATCACCTCCGACGAAACCCTAACCTGGAACCAGATTTACCAGGCAATCGCCGACGCCCTGGGCGTGCCGCTCAGGGCCGCGCATATTGCCAGCGACTTCCTCGCCGGCTGCGGCCCCTACGACTTCCGGGGCAGCCTTACCGGGGACAAGGCCAATTCGGTGGTTTTTGACAACACCAAGCTGAAACGCCTCGTGCCGGGCTGGTGCGCCCGGATCCGCTTTGACCAGGGAGTGCGGGAAACAACGGCCTATATGCGCTCCCACCGGGAATGTCAGCGGGAAGACCCCGCGTTCGACGCCTGGTGCGACAGGGTCATCGCCGCCCAGGAGCGGGCCTTGCGGGAAATGCGGGGGGAAGAATAACACCCTCACTACTCATTGTTTACAATTCCTCCCTCTTGCCGGAACGATAATAATCAGTTATATTTAATAAATACAAGGAAAGCCTGATGTGAAGGAGTCTATGTGGCTAAAGAAGAAGCGATTGAAGTAGAAGGCATTGTCCGGGAGGCGCTGCCCAAGACCACGTTCAAGGTGGAGCTGGACAACCAGAAAGGGCATATCATACACGCCTACCTTTCCGGCAAGATGCGCAAGCACTATATCCGCATCGTCCCCGGCGACCGGGTAAAAATAGCCCTTTCCCCCTACGATTTAAGCCGGGGCCGGATTATCTACCGGGAGCGGTAGCGCCTCCAAAATGCCTCTTTTCTTTTTGCGCCTTCTTGTATATCATATACGCCTATGGGAGGTTTTGTCATGGCTGATGAAGTGATTTACGTTGATTTTGGCGAGGGCGCCAGGCGGGTGATGAATAACGCCAAGCTTTACGTCAAGCTGCTTACCAAATTCAAAAACGATACCAGGCTGGACGATCTTGCCGCCGCTCTGGGTACGGCTAATCTGGAACAGGCGCGTAGCGAAGCCCACAAGATAAAAGGGCTTGCCGCAAACCTGTCCCTTACGGAACTGTACAAGCAAAGCCTTGAACTGGAAACCCAGATCAAAGCCGGGGCCGTGGAACCGGGCAAGATGGAAACGGTGCAGGCCGTGTTTACCCAAACAGTCCAAGAGGTTGAGAAGGTTATAGCGCAGAATGGCTGACAAAGTCCCGACAGTACTCATCGTTGATGATGTTGACATGAACGTCATGATTCTCGAAGAGATACTGAAGGATGATTATCATATTATTACCGCCAACAACGGCAAAGAGGCGCTGGCAAAGCTGCGCGATGTGGCGGAGCTGTCCAAGATTATCCTGTTGGATGTGATGATGCCGGAGATGACCGGCCGGCAGATGTTCGAGATCCTGAAAGCCGACAATGCCTTTAAGCGGATACCGGTTATCTTTATCACCGCGGAGAACGATTCCGAAAGCGAGCTTTTGGCCGCCGGTGCGGTGGATTTTATCAACAAGCCCTTCCTGCCGGAAATTGTCAAACTCCGCGTGCGAAACCAGATTGAGCTTAAAAACTACAGCGACAGTCTTGAGATAATGGTGGCCGAAAAAACCGCTGAAGCTACCAAGATACTGGACAACGCCCTGCAGGGCCTGGCAAACGTTATTGAACACCGCGACCTGGAATCGGGCGAGCACGTCAAGCGTACCCAGCTCTTTGTGAAGACCCTGGTGGATTACCTTATTGAGAGCGGCTCGATCTACGCCGGTGAATTCGTGAAACTCCAGCCGGACATCATCATGAAATCCATGGCCCTGCACGATGTCGGGAAAATCGCCATTCCCGACTGGATACTCCTGAAGCCCGGCAAGCTGGACGCTGACGAATACGAGATCATGAAAACCCACACCACGAGGGGCAAGGAGATCATCGGTGAACTGGGGGACGTGAATCAGTCCCTGTACCTCAAGCACTGCGAGGACATCTGCTACGGCCACCACGAGCGCTGGGACGGCAAAGGCTATCCCCGGCAGCTCAGGGGAGAGGAAATCCCCCTGGCGGCGCGCCTTGCCTCACTCGCTGATGTTTACGATGCCCTGGTCTGCGCCCGTGTCTACAAGGCCGCAATGCCCTACGAGGAAGCGGTTAACATAATCGTCGCCGGCGGCAACAACGGCCAGTTCGATCCGGTCATTGCCGACGCGGTGGTGAAGATACAGGACCGCTTCAGGGAAATTTCGCAGGCGTATAAGTAACGCACCTTACGCATTATCCGCGGCGCAGCAAACTGCCGGGCTAGGATTTTAATGTGAGAAATTCGATCTGCCAGGGCAGGATTTAACGTGAAGCAATGCGCCCTTTCACAAACCGGCGTTTCATACTATGCTAATACCGATGAAAATAGAACTTTTCACTTTTTGCGATTTTGCCCAGGAGAACGGCGGCAAGCTGACCATTGTGGGAACTTTCGACACGATCATTTCCCGCAGCTTTCCCTGCGTGCATCCCCAGCTTTCGGTGGTGATCCGCCTGCGTTTTGACATTTGGGAATTTTCCAAACACAGCTTCCGTATCGAAACCCGTGACCTTGACGGCGATATGAGCATGGAAGCGATCACCGGCAATGTGGAAGTCAAGGGAGTGGGAAACGCCACCGCGGTTTCTCACCTGGTTTTTACCATTTCCAATCTGCGCTTCAAAAACAACAATGTCATAAATTTCGTGCTTTTTATAGACGACAAAGAAGCGGGGTCTATCCCCCTATACATCAGAAAGGGCTGACGTTACCTGTGTTTGTTCCCCTTTAATGCGGTAAGGCCCGCAAATTTTGTGGGCAATGGTCCCTTCGTATTACGTCCCTTCGTATTACGGAGGCTTTTGAGCATTATCCCGATTATGTTCATCTTCGGAAGCCTGGTTTAATATCAACTCCTGTAAGCGTTGCGTCCTGTGGGCCGCGGCAGGCCACTGGTAACAATGAATTGCTGTTTTAGAACCGCTCCCAAACTGCCGATACGTATGAGGGGGCGTATATGAAAAATAAACCGGCGCTGAAACATCTGCTTCCCATGGCTTTGGGCTTTTTGTTCGGCCTGTTTCCGCCGGCCGGCTCTGAGGAATTTTCTTACCGGCAGGAAGCGGGTGATAAATACCGGATTCTCTCCTCAGTACGGGAAGATGTGTATATCGATTACCGCTTGAGTCACCGGGCGGAAATATTGAACCGGATCGCGGTGGAAGTAAATGATGTGACGCCGGACGGGAGGGGACTTCACCGGGCGGTCTTTCAGACATCGGAACGGGCCACGGGGGCTGCCGGAACTGGGGGCCGCGGCTCCAACACGCGGAGTTTTCAGTGGGCCAGGGAATACGAGTCCGAGTTTGCGCGGGACCCGCTGGGCTATATCACCATTGATCGAAAATACTATATGCCCGTGGTACGGAACGTGCCGGTATTCCCCGGCAGGGACCTGCAAACCGGCGAAAAATGGAGCGCCGAAGGGTACGAGACGCACGATTTCCGCGACAGCTTCGGCATCGCCGAACCGTACCGCATACCGTTTACCGCGGATTATGTGTTTCTGGGAGAGCGGCGCTGGAAGGGCAAAAACTATCCGGCCTTTTCGGTGAGCTACCGTATCCTCTCCGAGCCGCAGGCGGTCCGGGGCCGGGTCTGGCCGCGGCGCATTATGGGCGCGTCGGATCAAACGGTGTACTGGGACAAAGCCCTGGGACAGCCCGCCGCGTATCAGGAACAATTCCGCATGGTATTCACCCTTTCCGACGGGCGTACCGTTGAATACCGTGGAAGCGCCGAGGCGGAAATAATTGAGTCGCCGAAAATGGACAAAGAAAAAATTGCCGAAGAAATAAACGAGGAAATAAACCGCTTAAATATTCCCAACGCCTCGGTGCGGGTGGTTGACGAAGGCATAACGATCAGTCTTGAAAACATCCGTTTTCAGGCCGATACCGCCGTCATGCTTCCCGGCGAGCGGGAAAAACTCGACAAGATCGCCGGCATCCTTTCCCGCTACCCGGACCGGGACATTCTGGTCGGGGGGCATACCGCCCTTGCGGGGACCGCCGAAGGCCGAATGCGGCTTTCGGCGGAACGGGCCGCGCTTGTCGCCGAGTACCTGATCGCCAAAAAAGTCCGCGGCCCTGAGCGTGTGGTGGTACGGGGCTATGGAGCGGAACAGCCCGTCGCCGACAACAGCAGCGAGGAAGGCAAAAGCCGGAACCGCCGCGTGGAAATTACAATTCTGGAGAATTGAATGGAAAGAATATATGTTGATAATTCCGCCACTACCGCGGTTTCGGAAAAGGCATTTTCGGCAATGCTTCCTTATTTCCGGGAAAAATTCGGCAATCCGTCGGCAATCCACAGTTACGGGCAGGAAGCAAAAAAGGCGCTGGAGGATTCACGCAGTATCGTTGCAAAGGCAATAGGGGCATACAATAATGAAATATATTTTACTTCGGGAGGAACAGAAAGCAACAATTGGGCGATAGACGGCGTTTGCCAATTAAAGAAAGACAAGGGAAAACATATTATTTCATCCGCTGTTGAGCATAGCGCGGTTTTGCGGACACTGGAAAAACTCGAATTACGCGGCTACAGTGTAACATTATTAAAACCGGACAAAAACGGCGGAATATCACCTGAGCAGCTGCAAGACGCCATTAGGGAAGACACCATTTTAGTCAGCGTTATGATGGCAAATAATGTTGTCGGGACATTAATGCCGGTAAAAAAACTGTGCGATACGGCGCATAAACGCGGTGTACTGTTTCATACAGACGCGGTGCAGGCAATTACGCATATACCCATAGATGTTCATTACCTTGGAATTGATTTGCTTTCCATGTCGGCCCATAAATTGCACGGACCAAAAGGCGTCGGGGCTTTGTTTATCCGCCTGCCGCTTCATTTACCGCCGTACCACACCGGAGGCGGTCAGGAAAAGGGCCTGCGCTCCGGGACTGAAAATGTTCCGGGAACAGCCGGTATGGCCGCTGCGGTGGAAGAAGGCGTTACGGCGCTGCCCGCTGTAACAAACAGTATAACTTCATTACGAGACAGGTTAATCGAAAACATTCTAAAAATACCGGGAGCGTACCTTACCGGCGATCCTGTTGAACGTCTGCCGGGACTTGCGTCGTTTGTTTTTGAAAATATAGAAAGCGCCTTATTGATCAATAAACTGAATGAGGCTGGAATTTGCGCAAGCCCCGGTTCCGCGTGCTCCGCCTCATCCAAAGAGGGTCCGCATGTTTTAAGCGCAATGGGATATGATGATGATATAGCCCGTAGCGCCCTGCGAATTTCGCTTTCCGCATATAACACGGAAGGGGAAATAAATTATATTATTGACAAGCTGCCTCCCATGGTTGCTGAATTAAGAAAAAACCGCTTATACTGATACCACTCTTGATGAAATTTTTTCAGTTATATGCCTGTATCATTGTTGTCTGTTTTTCCGCGTGCGCCAGGCCCGCCCCGGCGGCGCGGATGGAATTTGCCCTGGGTACGGTCTGCGACATTAATCTGTATGAGAGTGGAAGCGATAAACTGTACGCCCGAATATTCGCGCGAATACGGGAAATTGACCGGACCATGAGCGCCCGGCCGGAAGCCGGGGATTCTGAAGTGGCCCGGATTAACCGGAACGCCGGAATTGCCCCGGTGGAAGTTTCGGCAGACCTGATTGAAGTGCTGGAACGGGCCCTGTACTACGCCGAATTGAGCGGCGGCGCTTTTGATCCCACCATAGGGCCGCTGGCTGCGCTCTGGGACATCGGGAGTGGAACCTCCGAGGGCCGGATTCCTGATGAAGAGGAAATTGCCGGGGCCCTGGCGCTGGTGGACTGGCGCGATCTTGTCATTGACCGGCAGCGGGGAACGGCTTTTCTCAGGCGGCAGGGTATGGCCCTGGACTTGGGCGCTATCGCCAAGGGCTATGCCGCGGATGAGGCGGCCGGCCTGGCGCGGGAAGGCGGGGCAGGGCGCGGCATTTTCGACCTGGGCGGCAACATTCTGGCCCTGGGCGGCCGTGACGGCAAGCGGGGAGCGCCCTGGCGTATCGGCGTGCAGGACCCCCTGGATGAGCGGGGCGCTTACATCGGCGTATTGCCGGTGCGGGATAAAAGTGTTGTTACGAGCGGGGTTTACGAGCGCTACTTTGAGGCCGGCGGCAGGCGCTATCATCACATTCTTTCAAGCGGGGACGGCTACCCGGTGAACAACGGCCTCCTTTCGGTGACCATTGTTGCCGGCCGTTCCATTGACGCCGACGGCCTTTCAACGGCGGTCTTCGCCCTGGGTTATGAAAAAGGTAAAGCGCTGATTGAAACTCTGCCGGACACCGGGGCCATTTTTGTTTTCGAAGACCATACGGTAAGAATCACCTCCGGCCTGGAAGGGATTTTCAGTCTGACCAGTGACCGTTATGAGCTAAATCAATACCCGTCGGACATAGCGCGGTTCAGGTCGCGCTGGTAGAGTTCCTGGTATACGTAAGAGCGGTTGCGGAGTTTTTCTTTGACTTCCCTGGAGAAAGGCATATAGCGCCAGAAAATTCCCCGGATTTCCTTGTCGAGTTTTTGTATACCTTCCGCTTCCTTGGTCATCCAGAGGATGTAGTCCTGAATAAAAAATTCTTTTACGTCGCCTTTGAGTTTCTGGGCGGCGAACCATTGGTAGTAGTGTCCGGTAATGCCCTCTTCCATCCAGTAGTAAGACGCTTTTTCCTTGGCCGCCTGCCAGCGGAGGTCGGCTACCGCGGAAAGCACGGCAGCGTATAAATTTTTGGGATACATGGGGACGACAATGCGGCCCCGGCTCGTGGCCCGGTTAAAGCGGTCAAACGGCTCCCAGCAGAATCCGGTGTCGCCGTAAGTGGGGAGGAGTATTACATAAGGGGCGATGCGGTTAAGACGGTTTTTGTACACGCGGCAGTAAGCTTCGGGATCGATGCTTTCGATTCGGCCGAGCAGGGAGATGACGTTTTCCCGGTAGCCGATATCGTGGGGACCGCAGTGAAAATATTCGCCGCTTAAAATGGGGAAGTGATTCCCCTGGCGGCCGACGGTCATTTTTGCCATCTGACGGACAGTGTCGAACTCGCTATCTATTGCCGCGAGGTCCACCATAACAGCCCCGCCTTCTTCATCGATTTTTTCCTGCAGACCCTGTACATCCGTTTCCGCCTGCCGGTAATCCCTCGCGTAAAGCTCCAGCTCACGGTCGGCTTTCAGCAGACCCTTTATCACTTCCATGATTTCACCGAAGGTCTTTTTCTGGGACTCGCTGTAGCAGGCGTTGATATCCTCAAGGCCTGCCAGGGGAAAATGTTCAAAGATGATATTGATCCGTTCCTGTAACATTTTCTCCAGATTCAGCCGTTCCTGGTCCTTTGTCTTGAGCAGCGTTTTGGCGCCGTCGAGTTTGCCCAGGGCTTTTTCCAGCAACTGCTGCATCCGCACCGCGTTGTTGTTTCTGGCTACTTTTACCTCGTCGGTGGTGGAAACCCGTATGATCCCCGTGCCCACCCCTCTGAACCATTCGTCCATATAGTAGACGGGCTGGTTAAGCTCGTTTTCCACGACGATCTTGGCAAACAGGGTTCTGGTTTCCGCGGAAATAAAGGTAGGATGCAGCATGCCGAAGCGGAGCAGGTATTTTTTCGCCGCCGGAATATTTCCCGGCGTTTTTTTTGCCACGCCCAGGAGAAAATTCCAAAACTGGACGATGACCTGCTGGCGGAAAACACTGCGGTCCTTGGGGTCTTTGGCGGCAAGGTATTTCTGCAATACGACGTGTATTTTCCGGGAGGCTTCCCCCTCGCCGGAAAGGGCAGCCTTGTAGTAATTGGGATCATTGAAAAAATCATGGGGAGTCTCTTCAAAGCGCTTGCCTATCCGGGGAAAACCCGCAGCGCCAAGGTCCACCCTGTGAAGGTCTTCCTGTTCCCCGCTCTCCGGCCCGCCGGTTTCACCGAAATCCGGGGTTGGGGCCAGGGCGGAATCCGGCGCGGGCTGGGCGCCTCCGGCTTCTACTCCCAGCAAAGCGGCAATATCCGGGTCCATTTCTCCCTGAAAAACATCCTGCGGCATCGCGCCCCCTAAACTGTTATTTTCTAAATAGTAAAGGGTTTCAGGATAGCTGTCAACGCGCGCCGCGCCGCGTTGTTTTTCTTGGCCGCAAGGGTGTCAGTCACCTTTTTAGGGCTAAAGCGACGGGGGCGGTATATTTTTGACGACAGCATTGATGTGCGCCGCCTGTGATTCGGGGAACTTAAAATGTACCGTGAAAAGGTAAAATACGTGTTTCAGGACCCGGCCCGTTCCCTCAATCCACGCATGACGATCTACGAGGTGCTGACCGCGGGCTGCCGCTTTTCATCGCGGTGGCCGGGGAAGAAGCGGGCGCGTATCGAGGCCGCGGCCATCCTGGAGGAAGTGGGCCTTTCCGAAGCGGACCTGGAAAGGCGGCCGGCGGAATTTTCCGGGGGCCAGCGGCAGAGGATCTCCATAGCCCGGGGTCTTCTTATGCAGCCGGAACTCCTCATCTGCGACGAGGTGGTCTCCGCCCTGGACGTTTCCATTCAGGGGCAGATACTGAATCTGCTTTTGGATATTAAATCCCGGCGCAAATTGTCGTTTCTGTTTATCGCCCACGATCTTAAAGTGGCGTCGTATTTCTGCGACCGCATCGGCGTGATGTATCGAGGCGAGCTTATGGAGGAAGCGCCGGCGGAGAACCTCTACCTTGAAGCGCGGCATCCCTACACCAAGCTGCTCTTTTCCGCGGCAAGCCGGGGGCCGCTTGACAACGCCGGCGTACAGGCGGCCGCGCCCGCGCTCCGGGGCGAGGTGAGCAGCGCCACGGTGAAAGCCGCCGCCGGCTGCGCCTTTGCCGAGCGCTGCCCCCTGGCGGAGGATCGCTGCCTGCGCGAACGCCCGCCCATGCGGGAGACCGGCGCGGGGGGATTTACACGCTGCCATAAGGCAGGTAACAGATAGCAGATAACAGATAACAGATAGCAGATAGCAGATAGCAAACCCCGCCATTCGTCAGGCAGCAAGCAGCACCGGCAAACAACAAAACCTGCTACTTGCTATTTGTTACCTGTTCAGCCCTTTACCGCGCCGGCGGTAATGCCGGAAATGATCTTCTTGTTAAAAAAGATAAACAGCAGCAGCGGCGGAATGGTGATCAGTACCACATTTGCAAAGAGCAAATTCCAGGAGCTGGCGTAACGGCCCATGAAATTGTACAGGGTTAACTGGACGGTGGGGTTTTTGCCTCCCGGCAGGAAGTAAAGGGGATTTACAAAGTCGTTGAATATGTTGACCGACGAGAGCACCGTTACGGTGGCGGTTACCGGCAGGAGCAGGGGGAAAATAATTTGGGAAAAGAGCCGTATGGAATTACAGCCGTCCACGTAGGCGGCTTCCTCAATTTCCCTGGGGATCGACGCCGTATATCCCCGGTAGAGCATGACCGTAAAGGGAATGTTCAGGGCGGCCTCCACCAGGATCATTCCAAAGAGGGAACGGTATATGCCGATAACCTGCATAACCCAGATGGTGGGCAGAATAGCCGGGGGCAGCATAAGTCCCGT
>JAISYA010000054.1 GCA_031270205.1 Treponema sp. | reverse complement strand
ACCCAAGCCTGTAACCGACCGGTTCCCAAGCCTGGACCCGACCGGTTCCTAATCCCTGGAACCGACCGGTTCCCAAGCCTGGAACCGACCGGTTCCTAATACCTGGAACCGATCGGTTCCCAAGCCTGGAACCGACCGGTTCCTAATACCTGGAACCGATCGGTTCCCAATACCTGGAACCAACCGGTTCCTAAGCGAGGAACCGACCGGTTCCCAAGCCTGTTCCGTACCCGGAACTAAGCCTCTTCCGTATGCGGAACTAAGCCTGTTCCGTATGCGGAACTAAGCCTCTTCCGTATGCGGAACCAATACCTGTTCCGTACCCGGAACTAAGCCTCTTCCGTACCCGGAACCAAGCCTGTTCCATATACGGAACCAATACCTGTTCCGTATAGGGAACTAAGCCTCTTCCGTATAGAGAACTAAGCCTCTTCCGTATGCGGAACTAATACCTGTTCCGTATGCGGAACTAAGCCTCTTCCGTATGCGGAACCAAGCCGGTCAGGGACCCTCCGCTAAGCGGGAAGCGGACCCGCTTCCAACGCGGGGCGGCCCCCTCGGCCCGGAAGGGCGTCCCCTCCCGGCCGGTAGAGCGTGCGCGCGTATTCCTCCCCCTTTCCCCCGCTTTTTCTTTGTGTTATATTTTCGCATGGACTACAAAGAGGCCGGGGTGGACATCGCCGAAGGCTACCGGGCGGTTGAGCGGTACCGGGAGCTTTCCGCGCGGACGGCGAATGAGGCGGTGCTGAACGGCATCGGCGGTTTCGCGGGGCTGTACGCGCTCGGAGCGGCCGCGTCGGGCATGGAGGCGCCGGTGCTGGTATCCGGCGCCGACGGGGTGGGGACGAAACTGGACATCGCCTTCAAAATGCGTAAATACGACACGGTGGGCATTGACTGCGTGGCCATGTGCGTAAACGACGTGCTCTGTCACGGGGCGCGGCCGCTCTTCTTTCTGGATTATCTTGCCTGCGGAAAACTCGACGCCGATGTGGCCGCGGAAATAGTGCGGGGCGTGGCAAGGGGCTGCCGGGAAACGGGAACCGCGCTCCTGGGAGGGGAGACCGCGGAGATGCCCGGTTTTTATGAGGGGGGAAAGTACGATATCGCCGGATTTTGCGTGGGTATCGTGGACCGTAAAAACATTGTTGACGGCTCGGCCGTGCGGGAAGGGGACGCGCTCGTGGGCCTCGCTTCTTCGGGGCCGCACTCCAACGGGTTCAGCCTGATTCGCGCAAGCGTGCCCGATCTGTGGGAGGACTTCGGCGGCATGCCGTTAGGCATGGCGTTGCTGGAACCGACGAGGCTGTATGTACGGCCGGTGCTGGGTTTAATGGAACACATTGCGATTCACGGCATGGCCCATATCACCGGCGGCGGGTTCTACGAGAACATTCCCCGCCTTTTCGCGCCGTCCGCGCTGGCGCGCGGCGGGGCTTTGGACGCGGTTGTTCGCCGGGGCGCCTGGGCAATTCCGCCGATTTTCGCGCGGATTGCCGCCGCGCTGTCCGCGGCGGCGGGCGGCGGGAACGCCGAAGCGCGGGGGGCGGAACTGCTTAAAAGCGACGCGGAGACCCAAAAGCGGATGTTCAATACGTTTAACATGGGGATAGGCTTTGTGCTGGCCGTGGCGCCGGGCGATGTACGGCGGGCGCTTGAATACCTGGACGCCGCCGGCTTTCCCGCCTGGGAAATCGGCCTGATAGAAAGGGGACGCGCGCAAACGGCGCCGCTCGCGGCGGCGGGGCCGAAAGGAACGCTGCGTTTTGTCTAACGTCAATATCATGGTCCTCGTCTCGGGCGGCGGGACGAACTTTCAGGCCCTGCACGACGCGGAACTGGCCGGCAAACTCAGACCGGGCCGGCTCGCCCTGGCCGTCTCAGACCGCCCGGAGGCTTACGCCCTGGAACGGGCAAAGCGCCGGGGTATTCCGGTGTATGTCCGGGAGCCGGACAAGCGTCTTCCCAAAGCGGAGCGGCGGGAAGCGCTTTCGGACCGGATATTGCGCATCGCCACGGATAACGACATCGGCCTTATCGTGATGGCGGGTTTTCTTTCGATTTTGGCGGGGAAGATTATCCGCCGCTATGCCGGCAGAATCATCAATCTGCATCCGAGCCTGCTGCCCAAATACGGAGGCAGCGGCATGTACGGGGAACGGGTACACCGGGCGGTACTGGATGCGGGGGAAACGGAATCGGGCTGTACGGTCCATCTGGTGAACGCCGGAACCGACACCGGCCCGATTCTGCTGCAACGCCGGGTGCCGGTGCTGAAATGGGACACTCCCCCGGCCCTCGCGGAGCGTATTCACGCCGAAGAGCATATCGCCATCGTGGAGGCAACCGCCATGATGGCCGGCCGCCTGCACAGGCGCTTGCCCGATCACGCAAACCGGGCCGGCGAAGATCCCTTGCCTGCAGTTTCCCCGTACGGCATCTCCGGGGGAAACGATCCCGCCGTGAATGAGACCGGCTGACATACCAAATCAACAATAGGGGAGATGAAATGAAAAAGCGGGCGCTTATCAGCGTGTTTTACAAGGACGGGGTTTCGGAACTGGCTTCATTTTTGAGCGGCGCCGGCTGGGAGATTCTTTCCACCGGCGGAACGGCGAAGCTCCTGCGGGAAAACCGGATTCCTGTTACCGATGTTTCTTCGGTAACGGGCTTTCCCGAATGCCTTGACGGCAGGGTGAAGACTCTGCATCCGGCTATTCACGCCGGAATTCTCGCGCGCCGGAACGAGGCATCCCATCTGGAAACGCTTGAGAAACTGGGCCTTTCAGGCATCGACCTGGTATGCGTCAATCTGTATCCCTTTTTTGAAAAGGTACCGGCCGGCCTTTCCCTTGAGGAAATGCTGGAATTCATCGACATCGGCGGGCCGGCCATGCTCCGTTCTTCGGCGAAAAATTACCGTGACGTGATTGTCCTCTGCGATCCGGCGGATTACGCCGGGGCCGTGGCGGGTATTACGGCCGGAAACGTTCCCCTGGAATTCAGGAAATGGCTCGCGGGCAAGGTCTTCGATCTTACCTCGGCATACGACGCCGCCATTGCCCGTTATTTGTTAGACGATGAGTATCCCCGCTACTGGCCGCTCTCGCTTGTAAAGGGGCAGGACCTGCGTTACGGTGAAAACGGCCACCAGTCCGCGGCGCTGTACCTGCGCGCCGACCGCCCCGGAGTTTTGGGCGGCATGGAGCAGCTTCACGGAAAAGCACTGAGTTACAACAACATCAGGGATATGGATCTGGCATGGAAGGCGGTCTGCGCTTTTGGCCTCCCCCGGGCGGGGGCGGGCCCTGTGGGAGCAGACGAGGTACAGCGCCTGGTTCCCGCCGCGTCCGGCGGCCTCACCGGCGGCCGGGTTTGCTGTGTCGCGGTAAAACACAACACCCCCTGCGGAATCGCTCTGGGTAACACCCTGCCTGAAGCCTATGAGAAAACGTATGCCTGCGACCCGGTATCGATCTTCGGCGGCATAGTGGCGTCTAACACAACCATTGACGCGGCAACGGCGGCCAAACTGGGAGAGCTGTTTCTTGAGATCGTGGCCGCCCCTGATTTTGAATCCGGCGCGCTGGAAATACTCACACAGAAAAAAAATCTCCGCATAGTGAAACTTGTCAAAGCGCCGCTTGAAACCCACGAGTACACCGCCGTTGATGGCGGCCTTTTGGTTCAGCAAAGCGACCGGAAGCTCCTTGAAAAGTGGGAGCTGGTTACCAGGGCCGCGCCCGCCGCGGGGGACATAAAAGACATGATCTTCGGCATGCGGGCGGTAACTTTTGTGAAGTCCAACGCCATCATGATCGTCAAGGATGAGGCGGCGACGGGCATAGGCGGCGGTCAGGTAAACCGCATCTGGCCCACGGCGCAGTCGCTGGAACGGAGCGCCGCCGCGATCAAGGCCGCCGCCGAAGCGGGTAAAGCCCCCTGGAAAGATTCCGCGCCCGCCACAGTACTTGCCTCGGACGCGTTTTTCCCTTTTGCCGACGTGATAGAGGCCGCCGCCGAAGCGGGGATCCGGTCCATCATTCAGCCCGGCGGCTCGCTCAACGACAAACTTTCAATTGCGGCGTGTGATACATACGGCATCGCCATGGTCTTTACCGGAACACGGCATTTCAGGCATTGAGCGGACAGCCATGAAAATCCTCGTTATTGGTTCGGGGGGCAGGGAACACGCCCTGGCCTGGAAACTTGCCTGTTCCGCGAAAACGGAAAAGGTGTTTGTCGCACCGGGAAACGGGGGAACGGCAGCGGAAGCGAAATGCGAAAATGTCCCGATAGCCGCGCAGGAAGAGCTGGTTCAGTTTGCCCTCAGGGAAAAAATCGGCCTGACCGTGGTAGGTCCTGAGCTTCCCCTGGCCGAGGGCATGGTAGACCGTTTCCGCGCCGCCGGCCTTGGCATCGTCGGGCCTGAAAAAAAAGCGGCCCGCCTTGAGGCAAGCAAGATCTACTCCAAAGCCTTTATGGGAAAATACGGCGTCCGCTGCGCCAAAAGCGGCGATTTTACCGATCTGGATACGGCCCTGGCCCGCGCGCGGGAACATTTCAGCGCGGGCGCCCCGCCGCTGGTAATTAAGGCCGACGGCCTGGCCGCCGGCAAGGGGGTAGTAATCGCCTCTGACTTCAAACAAGCGGAAGCGGCCCTTGCCGCTTTTTTGCAAGACAGAAGCCTTGGCGACGCGGGCGCGTCCGTGCTGCTGGAGGAATTTCTTGCGGGAAAGGAAGTCTCGGTACTGGCCGCGGCAAGCGTCGTCGCGGGCAGGGGAACCATCCTCCCGTTTATTTCCGCAAGGGATCACAAGCGCCGCTTCGACGGCGGCCGCGGCCCCAATACCGGCGGCATGGGCGCCATTGCCCCGGCGCCCGATTTTTCACAGGCGGCGCAAAATGATTTTGCCGGGGCCATTCTGGAACCCACGCTGAAGGGAATGCGGGCCGAGGGCATGGATTACCGCGGTTTTATTTTCTTCGGCCTTATGGTACACAACGACCGTTGTTACCTGCTTGAATACAACGCGCGCCTTGGAGACCCTGAAACCCAGGCGGTACTGCCGCTCATGGATTCCGATTTCGCCGATCTCTGCGCCGCCATACTGGACGGCAGCCTGGGGGATTTTCCCCTCAAGTGGAAACAGGGCGCGGTCTGCGCCCCGGTGGCAGTGGCGGACGGCTACCCCGGCCCTTACCGGAAAGGGGACATAATCGCTATTGACGCGGCGGCTTTCGCGAAAACCGGGGCAAAGCTTTTCGTCGCCGGCGCGGACTCCGCGCTCCGCACATCCGGCGGCAGGGTGCTGGCGGTTTCCGCTTTCGGCGCGGACGCCGGCGAGGCGCGGACCGCCGCTTACCGGGGACTTGCCGCCATTAGCTTTGCCGGCATGAGTTGCCGGAAAGACATCGGGCGGGAATTTATCAGCTAACGTTCCGGTTGTTTGTGAGATGTGCCGGATTGAATAGAAAAATGCGTAGCATTTTTAGGGCCAGCAAAATGTGGGTGGAGTGAGCCGTGCGAATGAGCATAGCGATTGAGCTAGGCGCACGGAACCCCGAGCCGCCTACCGGCCCGGTCTGCCGAAAGGCAGAAAAGCGTAAACAGACCTGTTGAGACTGTCGGAAAAGTATTCAAATAACAAAAATTATGCTATACTCTATCTATTATGGCCCGTTATAAATACTTTGATAAATCCCAGGGATTATTCCTTACCGTTTGCCTCGATGAGCA
>JAISYA010000031.1 GCA_031270205.1 Treponema sp. | reverse complement strand
GCCGGGTTTTCTTTGCGGTACTGTAAGCATTTTGTAAGCAGTTATGTAAGCAATATTCCTTCACATCGGCTGGTAATGCTTAACAAGAATTAGCACTTAACGCTTGACTAATTCCTTATACTGTAATAAGATAGAGTAATGAACCGTACTAACAGTTAAGAAATAACACTACCGCTCGAACAGAGAGAGAGAGAGAGAGAGAGAGAGATTATAACCGCAAAGGCGCTAAAAAGCAAGCAAAAAGTGTAAAAATTCGCAAAAAAAATCTCCGTTTCCGCCCGGTTCATGAGGAACAGCGTAGCATGGATTGAGCCGGTCGTCAAGCGGAAATTGCGGGGTACCAGGGCATCGGCTGTATCGCCCGCGCCAACGGCGCTTCCTTGACACAGCGAAGGCGCGGCAATTAGAGTAATAGTATCTTGAAAAGCCAAAAAAACCAGATTAGTTTCGGCGCCAAATTAAAAAATCTGCTCTCAGATAAAACAACCGATGTATGGCGGCTCCTTTCGGAAACGGATTATTTTTTGAGCCGTACCAATGAATACGCCCACTACGAAAATCAGATGCGGGAGCTGCGGGCCAAATTAAATTCCGCCGGCAAAACCGGTAAGGAAAAAGTCCTGAAGGAAGTGCACGGCGAACTGACGGAACTCAGAAAAGAACTGCGGCTTTCAGGCTACGACCTTTCTCTGGGAAAATACCGCCTGGTCTTTGACGGTTTCCGCCACGACGACAGCATACGGGAAGGATTCAGGCGTATCGTGCTTTTTATCTGCGATGGTTTTTTCCTGTGGCTTACCGGGGAGGCCAATCATATTGAACTTGCCGACACGCTGGAACAGCAAATAACCAGGCACATGGCGGCAACCGGAAACCGGATCACTATTAAGGGGAAGCACTATCTTTGGTATCTGCGCACCAAAGACGAGTTGATACTTTCCGGGGGAGATACCGAAACAAAAGAAGACTATGAACAGCTCAAGGCGTTTGGGGAAGTTTCCAGCCTCTTGTTCCTGAGCAATTTGAAAAACTTAAATTAACGATCCAGCAGTTCCACGTCCCGGTACAGATATTGATAAAAGCGCTGTTTTGCCTCATCACGGTAGAGCCGGTCCTGGTGCCAGTGTCCGCAGAACCAGCCCCGGCAAAGGATCTTCGCGTCAACAGTGTCGTTTAATTCCGCCACCTCGTCGGTAAACTTCCGCGAGCCGGGGAACAGGCCGCCGAACAATCCAAGGTTAACGCTGTCGGGGCCGGTATGGGACAACACATAATCAAACTCGTTTTCCGCCTCAAGCAGTTCAAGCAGCTCGGCGCGTTCCCGTGCGGACCAGTACTCCTCTTTCCACCAGCTTCTGCCGGGAATACGGTATTCCTGATCGATTGAGAGCGCGCCGCCCATAACGAGGAATTTAAAACCGTCAATGTGGTACACCTTGCCGCGCTTCAGATAGGCGACCAGCGGCCTTTTGTGTACCAGGTACACCGCCCCGCCAATGCCGATATCCGCTTCGGGCAGTGTCATGCCCAGCATCGGCTCGTGATTGCCGATAACGCTCAACACGGGAAAAGGCCGCCGGGCCAAAATCCGGTAATTAAAGGCGTCATACCGGTCATTGCCGGGCCACAGAAAACCGCCGTCCCCAAGAATAACATGCGCCGTAATACTTTTGTATTTTTCCGCCCCGTATTTGGAGCGCAGGTATTTCCCCGTTAAAATGGAAAGCTCACCCACCGCGTTACCGTGAAAATCTCCGGACAATAAAACAGACATACTACATTATGCAGAAAACTGAAGAGGTTTACCACAGGAGGATTCATTCTTCAACAGTCGCCGCGGCCTCGTCTTCCTTTACAATCCGGTCAAGGCCGGTAACAAAGTCCGGTTTGTCTATGCTGAGGATGCGCACGCCCTGGGCGGATCGGCCCATCACACGGATCTCCCTTACCTTGAGTTTAATGGACTTGCCCTGGCTCGTGATGCACATGATCTCCTCGTCTTCAAGCACGCTGACACAGCCCGCGATCTCGCCGGTTTTTTCGCTTGCGGTGTAAATTTTCTGGCCGCCGGTCCCTCTGCCGTGGGAGCTGAACTCGCTGAATTCAACCCGCTTGCCGAAGCCGTATTCGGAAAGAATCAACATTTTTTCGGTTTGCGCGTCCTTGCGGCCTTCGCCGGTGTCCGCCCGCAACATACCGGTCAGTTCGTCGCCGCCTGAGAGTTTCATGCCGGTAACGCCCCGCGAGGAGCGGCCCATGGCGCGGATAGAGTCTTCGTGGGTACGCAGGGCCTGGCCCCGGCGGGAGATCAGCACCACTTCGTCGCTGCCCTTGGTCAGAAGGGCGCTCACCAGTTTATCGCCGCCGTCCAGGTTGATGGCAATGACGCCCCTGGTTTTGGCGTTGGCGAATTCCGCTGTTTTTACTTTTTTGACCACGCCCCGCGCCGTACCCATAAAAAGGTATTCACTGTCGCTGAAGTCCTTGAGTGAAACTATCGCGGTAATGTCTTCGTTGGGCGAGACCGTGAGCAGACTTTTGATGTGGGAGCCTTTGCTGGTGCGGCTTCCCTCAGGAATTTCGTGGACCTTCATCCAGTAGGCCTTGCCCGCGCTGGTGATAAACATGATGTACGCGTGGGTGGATGCGACAAAAATCTGCTCCACAAAATCGTCTTCCGAAAGTTTCGCGCTCTGCATTCCTTTCCCCCCCCGGCCCTGATTCCGGTAGGCCGATACCGGAACCCGTTTTACATAACCAAGGCTGGAAACGAGAATCATCATCTCTTCTTTTTTGATCAGATCTTCGATGTTGATGTTTTCCACTTCGCCGGACACGATTTCGGTACGCCGCTTGTCGCCGTATTTTTCGGCAATTACTTTGGTCTCGTCTTTGATAACGCCGCGCAGTTTCTTTTCGTCCGCCAGGAGGGACTTGAAATAGGCGATTTGGACTTTCAGCCCTTCCAGTTCCTGCTTGATCTTTTCGATTTCAAGGCTCGTAAGGCGGCCCAGGCGCATTTCAACGATGGCCTCGGACTGGGCTTCTGAAAGCAGAAAACGTTCCTGCAGCTTGAGCCGGGCCGCAGCCACATCGCGGCTGGCCCTGATAATCGCCACCACTTCGTCTATGTTCGCCAGGGCGATAATCAGCCCTTCGAGGATGTGGGCCCGCTCCTCGGCCTTGCGCAGATCGTAGCGGGTGCGGCGGGTAACCACATTCACGCGGTGTTCAATAAAGTAGTGGATAAGTTCTTTCAGGTTGAGGCACTGCGGCTTACCGCCCACCAGGGCAAGGTTGATAATACTGAAAGAAGTTTGCAGCTGGGTATTGGAAAAAAGCTGGTTCAGCGCCACTTTGACAATGGCGCCTTTTTTAAGTTCGATAACAATGCGGATACCTTCTCGGTCGGATTCGTCGTTGGCCATTGCGATGCCATCGATTGTTTTTTCCCGCATCAGCATGCCGATTTTTTCCAGCAAAAGGGCCTTGTTCACGTTGTAGGGAATCTCGCTAAAGATGATTTTCTCTTTACCGTTCTTGCCTGTCTCAATGTTGAATTTACCCCGCACGAGGATTTTTCCCCTGCCGGTTTTGTAAGCGTCCCTGATGCCCCGCCTGCCAAAAATCAAACCGCCGGTGGGAAAATCCGGCCCCTGCACAAAGTGCATAAGCTCGTCGATGCTTATATCGGGATTATCAATATGGGCGCAGATCGCGTCACAGACTTCCGCCAGATTGTGGGGGGCCATGTTAGTCGCCATACCGACGGCAATCCCGCTTGCGCCGTTGACCAGCAGGTTCGGGATTGCCGCGGGCAGCACCTGCGGCTCTTCAAGGGACTCGTCAAAGTTGGGTATAAAGTCCACGGTTTCTTTGCGGAGGTCCTGAAGCATTTCCTCACCGGCGCGGGAGAGCTTCGCCTCGGTGTAACGCATGGCCGCCGGCGGGTCGTTGTCGATAGAGCCAAAGTTGCCCTGGCCCTGCACCAGCGGGTAACGCAGGGAAAAGTCCTGCGCCATGCGCACGAGGGCGTCGTAGAGGGACAGGTCTCCGTGGGGATGGTACTTACCCATGGCGTCGCCGACAATACGGGCGCTCTTTTTGGTCGCCGCGTTGGGCCGCAGGCCCAGCTCATCCATGGCGTAGAGCAGCCGCCGGTGTACCGGCTTGAGTCCGTCCCGCACGTCCGGCAAAGCCCGCGCCACAATAACCGACATGGCGTAATTGAGATAATCGGTTTTTACTTCATCTTCTATCGCGACAGGAATAACCTTGCCGGCGGGAACAGGGGCGTCTGCGGTTTCTGCCATATTATTGGAACCTCTTATTGATTAGCCCTTAGCGCGGTATCTAAAGAGCGTAAATCTCAAATTGCTGTCCTTTGAGTGTACCGTTTTTGCGGAAAAAGAAAAAGGGGCCTTTCGGTAACATTTCAAAATGAGGCATTTCGGGAGGCGCGCTGCGTCCCGTCAGGAACGTGGCCTTTGTTTTCGGTGATTATCTGGAAGAAGATCGAGTGATTATCCGGCCGTTTCTATCTTCCTGCCGCGCGCGTACTTGGCCGCAATGTGGCGCTCGCCGGAAAGGTATACCGTCCGCTCAAGACGGTCGCGGAGTGAAAGCTCAAAGGGCGCGGCGATGTCTGTGTCGTCAATAACCAGCGCGTCAAAATCACAGCCGGGATCGAATGAACCGGACCTGCCCATGCCGCAGCGTTCAAAAAACGCGCCGCCTCCGGCAGTTCCCAGGTAAAAGGCCTCTTCCAGGCTGAGGGCTTTTTCGTCAAGGCCGAGCAGGGGACGGCGGAGTTTTGAGACCTGAATCGCGTCAACCATGGCCCGGAATATGGAACTGTGAGCGCCGCCGGCCACATCGCTTCCCAGGCCCGCCGGAACTCCGGCCTCAAGAAAGCGCCTCACCGGGGCAATGCCCGATGACAGGTTCGTGTTGGACTGGGGACAGTGGGCGGCAAACACCCCCCGCCCGGCCATGAGCGTGATTTCTTTTTCACCGGACCACACGCAGTGGGCCATTACCACAGGCGCGGCAGGGGATTCCCCGCCGAAAAGGCCGAAACGGTCATAAGCCGCGCCGTAGCTTTCGCTTTCCGGGCAGAGTTCCCTGACCCACTCGATTTCTTTTTTGTTTTCCGAAAGATGGGACTGCACGGGCAGCCTGTATTTCCGCCTCAATTCCCCAAGGCCCCGCATCAGCTCATCGCTGCAGGAAGGAATAAAGCGGGGGGTAAGAATGGGAGCGGTGTTTTTATAACCGGAGCCGTTGTTACGCGAAAAACAGGCGTCAAGCCATTCTTCGGTTTCAGCCAGCGAAGCGGCGGCGCTTGCCTCTCTGAGGATATCGGGACTGTTCCGATCCATGTTCACCTTGCCGGCAAGGCTCACCAGGCCGGATTCTTCGAGCAGATCCATGAGCAGCAGCGTGGCCGGCGTGTGGACAGTGGCGAAAATGACCAGGCGGGTATTGGGACCCCGTTTAAGATGCCCGGCCAAAAGGCCGTAGGCCCGGCGGGCGTATTGCAGGTCCCGGTATTTCGCCTCTTCGGGGAACGCGCGGATTTCAAGCCAGTCAAGGAGTTCCAAATCCATCCCCAGGCCGCGGAAGGCAAATTGCGGGGCGTGGGCGTGAAGGTCGGCCAGGCCGGGTATAATGAGGCGGCCTGAGTAATCAATCAGCGGGAAAGCGGCGTACTGTTCCGGCAGGCGGGAAAAGACGCCCGCCGACTTTCCCCCGGCGCATACCAGAAAAGCGCCGGCCCTTGTTTCGAGGGTTTGCGGATCTTTGCTCCAGCAAATATCACCCTGTACAATAAAATTTCTGTTTTTCATTTTATGACACAAATCCCAAATCCAACGTTAAAGCAAATTTATCCGTTAATCAAGCTCCCGCCAGGCAAATACGCGGCATTAAGCCGTGCGGGAGAACAAAAGCGGCCCTGCGGCTATATCCGAAAAACTCTTGCAGCATATACGGAATCCCTGTAGAATGTCCTCCGGTAACGAAAAACGGGGTATACATGTTTTTATGGATACAGTTTCTTTCATATATTTTTATCATGGCTTTTACGCCCGGCCCCAATAATATTATGTCAATGAATAATGCCGCGAAGGCCGGTTTCAGGAAAGGAATGGTTTTTAACTGTGGTATTTTTGCGGGAATATTTATCGTTATGGTATTATGCACGATCTTTTCTACGGTATTGTATACCAATATCCCCCGGATACAGTTTCCCATGAAAATGGCGGGCGCGGGGTATATGTTGTATTTAATAATCAAAATGATAGTACCGTCAAAATTCCATGAAGTGAAAAATACCAACGGGAGTTTTTTTGTAGGGGCGGTACTGCAGTTATTGAATCCAAAACTAATGCTGTACGGAATTACCGCGATGTCGTCTTATATATTGCCGCATTATACGGCTGTACCGGTTTTGGCGGCATTTGATTTTTTATTGGCGTTTGTCGCGTTTGTCAGTACAATATGCTGGGCATTGTTTGGATCGATATTCAGTATATTATTCAGTAAACACGGAAAAATATTAAACGCGGTTATGATTGTATTGCTGCTGTATTGTATAGTGTCATTGTTTTTATGAAAAAATTCCCGTATAACCGCCTGTACGCTTCAGGGCAGGCCGTAATCCTATAGCAATTCTCCCGCTGCAAATTGGGCGTTTCTGCCGCATAATGCCGCTATGCGTCAATGTGAGGCTGCTGCGCCCTTCGGCCCGGCGGAAGCGCAGGTGATGATGCGCCCCCTCCGATATTTACAGAAAGCCTTTTTCGGAATACAGTATTCATCATGAAGCATATATCCCTTACCGGCATTAAACCGACCGGAACCCTTCACATCGGCAACTACTTCGGCGCGATTAAACCGGCGCTGGAGCTTGCCAAAGCGTACGACGCCCGTTATTTTATCGCCGACTATCACGCCCTGAACGCGGTCAAGGACCCCGAAGCGCTGCGGGCCAATATTCGGGAAGTGGCCGCCGGCTGGCTGGCCGCCGGGCTTGATCCGGAACAGGTTATTTTTTACCGGCAGAGTTCCATCCCCGAAACATTCGAGCTTACCACCCAGCTTATGGCTTTTACCGCCAAGGGCCTGATGAACCGGGCGCATGCGTACAAGGCGGCGGTGCAGGAGAACCTCGAAAAGAACGACGACAGCGATGCGGGCATTAACATGGGCCTTTTTACCTATCCGGTGCTTATGGCGGCGGATATTGTGCTCTTTGATTCGGACGTAGTGCCGGTGGGCAAGGATCAGGTGCAGCATATTGAAATGGCCCAGGACATCGCCCGTGCGGTGAATGCCAATTACAAAGCGCAGGTCTTGAAAGTGCCGCAGGCCGCGGTGGTGGAAAACGTGGCGGTGGTACCGGGCCTTGACGGCCGGAAGATGAGCAAGAGTTACAACAACACTATTCCCCTCTTCGCACCGGAAAAAACCCTCCGCAGGCTCGTCATGCGGATAGTGACGAATTCCCAGGCGGTGGAAGAACCCAAGGAACCTGAAACGAGCCAAATATATCTGCTCTACAGGTTATTCGCGAGCGCTGAGGAACAGTCCGCGCTTGCGGCCCGTTACCGCGCCGGGGGCATGGGCTGGGGTGAGGCCAAGGAGGAACTTTTCCGCGTGGTGAACCGGGAGCTTTCCCCCATGCGCGGGCGCTTTGAGGCGCTCATCGCTGACCCCGCAGGTCTGGACAAAATCCTTGCGCGCGGCGCGGAAAAAGCCCGGCCCATCGCGGCAGCCACGGTCCGGCGTTTCAGAAAAGCGGCGGGGATAGACTAAGCCTGACAGGACATTGACTATTTTTTCATTTCTTATCATCCTAATTCTATGTACCGTTGTCCTCCATGTATAAATCTTGCCATACCCGGCGAGTACCGCAAAACCGCGGAAAGCTTGTTTCCCCTGGGCGGTTTCGCACCGGGACAGGGGCCCGACTTAAAAGCCGCCGCGGATTTTGCCAAAGCCCTTGGGATTGGCGCCGACTATCAGCGGCTGTTGGCCCTTAACAAAACCGACAGGGAAATGACCGCCTTTTTGCGCCATTTTCAGAATAATCTTGACCTGCTGATACAAAAGACCTGGGTTGAGAAAGTGGACGAGGCCCGCAAGGAACAACTGCAGGACGGAATACCGGGCTTTATGGCCGACATAGAGCAGGGCAATTTCCGGCAGGCCCTTGAAGAATTCGGCGCGATTCTGGGAGAACTCGCCTATTTGCTTTTCGGCGCGCAAAGCGCCAAGGATGATTTTACCGAATACACGTTCCGCATCGACACCCAGATGGGTCTGTTCTGGTGGTATGGAGGCCGTCTCAATTCCCTTAAAGGCTTAAGCCATACCGGCCCCCGGGACGCCGAATCCCTCTGGGCGGTTTTGCTTATCGGGATTTGCTATCTCACCAACTTTTAAGGCGCCAATCCGTGGTGGGTTTTTCAATAATGCGGAAGGGCGAACGGCACAACTTTTGGAATAGGATTCTTTCTTGTCTTTTTTTGCTCATTCTCTACAAAAGGAGCTGCCGGTGCGGATAGCCCTGGTGCATTACCACCTCAGGCAGGGCGGTGTTACGTCGGTGCTGCTGAACCAGGCCCGCGCGCTGGCGAAAGCCGGGGTGGAGCCGCTGATTATCGCGGGCGAAGCTCCGGCAGCGGACACGGGTTTTCCGTTTGCCCTTGTGCCGGAGCTGGCCTATAACCGGCCGGGGACGGAGCTTCAGGCGGAGGAAGTGACGGCGGGGGCAATACTGCTCGCGGAGGGGATTCTGCGGGCCATGGAAGCGCAATGGGGGGCGGCCGCCGATATCATCCACATGCATAATCCGCTGATACAGAAAAATTCCCTGCTTATCCCCGCGCTCAAACTGTTGGGCGGCCGGGGGCTGCGGCTGTTCCTGCAAAACCACGATTTGGCTGAGGATTTCAGGCCCGATGTGTATACGGGAGATGTAGAATACCCTGAAAATTGCCATTACGGGGTGATCAACAGCCGGGATTATGAGTATCTGCGGCGGGCCGGGCTTGAGGCCGCGGGGCTGCACCTGATCCCCAACGAGGTGTCTTCCCTGCGGGCGGATCCCGGCCTTGAACGGACGCGCTACCTCTATCCGGTACGGGCCATCAGGCGGAAGAACATCGGCGAGGCGCTGCTGCTTTCCCTTTTTATCCCCAAAGGGACAAGCGTGGCGTTTACCCTGCCGCCCTCGGAAAAAGACGCCGCCCCGTACCGGCGCTGGGCTGCGATCTCCTCGGAACTGGGTCTGCCCGTGGAATTCGAGTTGGGCCTGCGGTACAGCCTTTCCGGCCTTTTGGGCGGCGCGGTAAGCGCCCTGAGTACCTCGGTGAAAGAGGGCTTTGGTTTTTCCTTTCTGGAACCCTGGACCGCAGGGCGGCCTCTGTTCGGCAGGCGCATCGAGTATGTGTGCGCCGATTTTGAGCGGGCCGGGGTCCGCTTTGACGGTCTGTATTCATCGCTGGAAGTTCCGCTGGAGTACCTTTGCGGCGCGGGGACCGATCCGGTCCGCGTTCTTGATCAAAAAATGGAAAACGCCCTGCGGCGGATTTATCAATCGTTCGGCCTTGAAGCGCCCGCGGGGGCCATGCGGACTTTAGCCGAAGACCTCTCGCGCCGGGAAACCATCGACTTTGGCCGGCTTGACGAGGAATTGCAGGAAACGCTTATCCGCGCCTGCAGCGCCGAAGTCCGCGCGCGGCGGCGGATCGCCGGCCTCAATCCCCTGCTGGAAACACTGGGGGAACGGCAGGATGATACGGAGCTTATTGAGGCCAACCGCCGGGTAATCGCCGAACAGTACGGCGGGGAGCGGATTACGGGGGTATTGCTGAACATCTATCAATCGGTTATGGAGCGCCAGGTGATCCAGCGCATTTCAAAACCGGCGCTCCTTGAACTGTATCTGGATCCCCTGCGCCTGTCGCTGGTGGGCATCAGCGATGGATGAAGAAATGGATGAAGCGGAACGCCGCCGCCTTGTCGCGTTAATCAGGGAATCTGCCGTCCCGCTTGAGCCAGAGGTCCCGTCCCTGCCGCCGGATTGGGAGGCCCTGCTCACGGTTGGGCTGCGGGCCGCCGAAAGCCGGGCCGTGCTTTTCGACGTGTATGGGACGCTGTTCTGCTCCGCTGCCGGGGACATTGGCCTGGCCGGGGATGGGAGCGATCCCGGCGGGAAAGCGGATTCCCCGCTTGAGGCGCTGGCCCGGAGATGCGATCCCCGCCTGGCCGGAAACGACCTTAGTTCTTTTTTCCGGCGAAAAGTTTCTGAAATCCACCGTTCCTTCTCCGCCGAAACCGCCTGGCCCGAAGTGCGGGTTGAGGCAATCTGGGCGGACTTTCTGCGCGGGCGCGGCCTGGACGCCGGCGGCGAGGCAAGCCGCGAACTTGCCCTGCGCTACGAGCTGGCGGTGAATCCCGTCTGGCCCATGCCCGGCGCGGCGAAAGCTATTGCCGCCCTGCGGGATTCAGGGCGCGTTTTGGGCCTTGTCTCCAACGCCCAGTTTTTCACCCCTCTTCTGTTTGAGGCTTTTTTTGACGCGCCGCCTGAAAAACTCGGCTTTGATCCGGAATTGATTATCTGGTCTTTTGTGATGGGCGAGGCCAAACCCTCCCCACGGCTCTTTGATACGGCGGCCCGGCGTCTTGCCTCACGCGGCATCGCCGCCGCCGAAAGTTCCTTCCTGGGTAACGACATGCTCACGGACATGTACGGCGCGGCCCGGGCCGGCTTTCAGTGCGTCCTCTTCGCCGGTGACGGCCGTTCCCTGCGGCTCCGGCAGGATAACCCCCTGGTGCAGGGCCTGCGGCCTTCCCGTGTCATCCGCGGCCTGGTGGATCTGGCAGGCGATTAATAATTCCTCCCGCAAGCCGATAATTAAACCGTATGTTCTCAAAAGAAATGCTTGCCCTGCTGTTACAGGTAATCACCTCATGGCAGGTTATCGCCGTAACCGCTGCCGTACTCATTTATATGTCCCTTGTCTCCTACGTGGCCCATACCCATCACCGGCCCCGGTCAATATCAAGGAACAGACCCAAAAAGCAAAAAGCCGCAGCCGCCATTTCCGGCCCGGAAGAAGTAACCGGAGCCGGCGCCGATACCAACGAGGAACTGGGACTGGAAGAAACGTAAACCGGCAAAAAATTATCGGGATTATACCATCACGTATACCTGGCAACAAGTGTATAAAATAGCGGTGTTAGTCGCAAAGAAGGTTGACGAGCAGCTACAGAGCAAGCAGGCCCTCGGTTTGCGTGGCGGCTATTGTCTTGAAACCACTCCTCCGCATCGTTTTATACAGGTCATCACTAAGAAAATCTGAGCCGCGGTACACCCACGAAAAAAGCGCGTTGTACCGGTTCAAGTATTTCGTTCCGAAACCCCGTGCACTCCGGTTCCTTGCTTTGATGAAACTGTGATACCCATTGACCTCGTTTATCCGATAGAATCCGTCCCTTCCGGCTGCCGCAGTCGAACAGAGCGCTTGTTCTTCCAACACCTTATAGGATGTAGCTCCATCGCAGACCATCAGAGCATCCCCGCTGATTTTTCCCGTAAATGCTCCCAGAATTTCCTCCTTGCGGACTTTTCCTCGCCCTACCGCACGCGAATACGCCTTCCCTCCCCGCTCAATAGTAGCGCACACGCATATATATTCATCGGAAATCCCGCCCTTGCATGATACCGCCCCGTGCGTCCTCGCCCCTCTCCAATACCCCTCAGGCAGCTTTTTCCCCTTTAAACTCTCAAGAATATACGTCTCATCCGCCTCCAGAACCCCGGATAAGGCCCGTTCCGCTTCCAAACAAAAAAGTACCTTGTGCCGCATATTGAAAACGGTCTTATGGTGCATCCCCAGGCTCATCGCCGTCTGGTCTATGGGTATTCCGTTAACCGTGTCCCGGATTATCTGCTTCCAGGCCGCTTCGCCGCTGTGCGAGTTATACAGCGCCGTCCCGGTGGTCCGCACGAAACTCTTCCCGCATTCCCGGCAAAGATACTGCTGCTT
>JAISYA010000021.1 GCA_031270205.1 Treponema sp. | reverse complement strand
GCGTGGGGGACGGCGCGGCGGTCATTGCCGGAACGGGGACCATACGCCTCAGGGGCAAGGGACGCCTGATCAACATCGGGAGCGACAAGGGCAAGCGGCAACTCACCCTTGACGGCGTTACGCTGGTCGGATTGCCGGACAACGATAATCCCCTCGTAGGGATAGGCGAAAACAGCGCGTTGGTCCTGAAAAGCGGCGCGATTACGGGCAACACCCATAACCGTAACGATTGGGCCGGCGGCGGCGGCGTTGAGGTGTGGCGGGGAACGTTCACGATGGAAGGGGGCGAGATTTCCGGCAACAGCGCACAGAGCAAAGAGGGCAGCGGCGGCGGCGGAGTGCACATCGGTGAAGAGTCCGTATTCACCATGTCCGGCGGCTCGATTACAGGCAACACCAGCGCCAGTGATAAATGGGCCGGCGGCGGCGGCGTTGATATGTACCAGGGAACATTCACGATGGAAGGGGGCGAGATTTCCGGCAACAGCGCCAACGGCAAAGACGGAAGCGGCGGCGGCGGAGTGAACATCGGTGAAGAGTCCGTATTCATCATGTCAAGCGGCTCGATTACGGGCAACAGCGCAAGAGAGGGTGGCGGCGTTAATATGTGGCATGGAACGTTCACGATGGAAGACGGCACGATTTCCGGCAACCGCGCAGAGGGCAAAGAGGGAAGCGGCGGCGGCGGCGTGCGAGTTGGAGAGTCCGTATTCAACAAGTCCGGCGGCGCGATGAGCGGCAACACCAGCGCCAGTGATAAAGGGGCCGATGGCGGCGGCGTTGCTGTGTGGCGGGGAACGTTCACGATGGAAGACGGCACGATTACGGGCAACAGCGCCAACGGCAAAGAGGGAAGCGGCGGCGGCGGAGTGAACATCGGTGACGAGGCCGTATTCACCATGTCCGGCGGCGCGATTAGCGGCAACACCAGCACGAGTGATAAATGGGCCGGCGGCGGCGGCGGCGTTGTGTGGCGGGGAACGTTCACGATGGAAGGGGGCGAGATTTCCGGCAACCGCGCAGAGGGCAAAGAGGGAAGCGGCGGCGGCGGAGTGCGAATCGGTGACGAGGCCGTATTTACCATGTCCGGCGGCTCGATTACGGGCAACAGCGCAAGAGGGGGTGGCGGCGTGCAGATCGTTGAAGAGGCCGTATTCACCATGTCCGGCGGCGAGATTAGCGGCAACAGCGCAGAGGGCAAAGAGGGAAGCATCGGCGGCGGCGTGCACATCGATGAAGAGGCCGTATTCACCATGTCCGGCGGCACGATTTACGGTAAAGCCGGCAGCCTTCCCGCCGGGACGGACGCGAGCCTTGCCAACAGTGCGCAGAATGGCGCGGCGCTGAGTTTGTGGAACAACACGGCGAAGTGGGGCACGGGCGGCACATACACCAAAGGCGGCGCATCCCAGTCAGGCGGCAGTGACATTGTCACCCCCGGCGCCGGCACGGACGAAACGCTGATTGCGACGCCGTAGATACACGCCAAGGCGCGCAGGCTCCACGCGCCGGGCGCAAAATCGTGAATTCGGGCAATTTTGGCCCGAATTCACGTGATTCCGGCCCAAATTTGCGTAATTTTGGCGCTTATCCGCGCCGTTCCGGCTATGGCCGCCGCGATTCAAACCGCGGCTTGAGCGATTCCGATACATCCCGGAACGATTCCGATACCTCCCGGAACGACTCCGGGATATCCCGGAATGGCTCCGGGATATCCTGGAATGGCTCCGGGATATCCCGGAATCGCTCCGATACATCCCGGAATCGCTCCGGTTCATGCCGCAACGGCTCCGACACAGGCCGGAACGATTCCGGCCAAGGCCGCAATGACTCCGGCCATGGCCGAAATGATTCCCGCCATGGCCGCAACGATTCCCGCCATGGCCGCAACGATTCCCGCCATGGCCGAAACGATTCCCGCCATGGCCGCAACGATTCCCGCCATGGCCGCAATGATTCCCGCCATGGCCGCAATGATTCCCGCCATGGCCGCAATGATTCCCGCCATGGCCGAAATGACTCCGGCCATGGCCGCAACGGCTCCGGCCAAGGCCGGAACGGCTCCGGCCAAGGCCGCAACGGCCCGGCGGTATGGCCGCGCGATGCCGCCGTACCGCTCATCATCAAAAAGAAATACCCATAAGCAGAAATCGGACCGCAAACCGGCCGCCCGTCAAGAGCGCCCGCTTCCCCCGCTTAATCCTTCCAGGGAAAAATAAAACTCTTCAGCGAGCGCGTCCCGGTCTTTTCCCGCTCCTCAACCAGAATCGCGTCCCAGGGAATTGCGCGGCGCTTTGACCGGACAGGCGCTTCCGGGTTGGCCTCAAGCCAGTCGTATTTCAAAAGCCGCAGGCGCAGGGCTTCGTCAAGGTACAGGAGAATGCCGGCGGGGCCGGGAAAAAGCAGGGCCAGCAGCACGGAAACGGCCAGGATGACGGCGTTGTGGAGCAGGGAAAAAACGGCCAGTCCGGGGTTGTCGAAAAAAATAATAACGCATTTCCTGAAAACGCTTGCAAGCCTGGAATCAAGGCGGGCCCGCACCGCAAAGAAAAATTGCAGCGAAAGCAGGGCCAGGACCAGCGTCCAGAAAATCACCGCGGCAAGGAGCAGGCCGATCATGGAATTGACGCTCAGATAAAAGGGGATGACGATCGAAACCACGGCCCAGAGGATAAGGACCGCGGCGCCCATGCACAGGCCGGCGGGCCAGCCCTCCTTAAGGTTCCGCGCAAAATCGCCGAAGCCGAACGAGCCGTAGTCGGACACGGCCCTGAGCGAGAGGGCCGCCGCCGCAAGGTACACGGCGCACCAGAGCGTCCCGACGGCCAGGGCCGCGCAGAAAAGCGCCGGGCTGGTAAAAAGACCGGGCAGAAACACGGGGACGGCAAGGGAAGCGATAAAGCCCAGGTTAAGCAGGGCGATGCGGAACAAATTGTCCCACAGGTCGAAAAAGGTCTTTTTCACCAGAAAGCCAATCATGGGTAATAATACGGTATAATCCCGTTCCCGTCCATTGCCCCGGCGCGGGAATACCGGTATACTGAGGATATGCAGTATCACCTTTTTGTCGGTTCGACTTTGGACGATCTAAAGAACGAGCGCCGGGAACTGTTCCGTATCATCATGGAGCTGGGGCACGTTCCGCTTACGGCGGAATATATCGACCCATCCGAAAAAGACTCACGCCGGCTTTTGCAAAAGACCATTGAGGAATGTGATTACTTTGTGGCCCTCAGCGCCTATCGATACGCGGCGGAGACGGAATACGCCATAGCGGTACAAAAGGGAATCCCCGTCATCGCCCTTATTATCGATGAAAAGGCCCGCTGGAAGGCTTCCAAAAAAGAAACGGACGCGGAGATGATACAAAAGGTGGCGGAATACCAGCGGAAGCTCCGCGCCGGCGCGCACGAGACCTGGCTTGGTACGGCGGATCTGTGCCAGAAAGCCCAGAGCGTATTGATCCGGGAAATGAACCTCAACCCGCGGGCAGGCTGGGTTAGAGGGGATGAGGCAATTAGGCCGCTGGTGGCCAATGAGCTTGCCCGGCTCAGCGGCGAAAACGATATGCTCAGGCGGCAGATAAAAATAGGGAGCGGCGAAATGGTGGCCAGGCTGCGGGAACAGATGAGAAAAGCCCTGAAACTGCTGGCCCTGAACACGGCGCCGTTAAGTTTTTACTATGTATCCGGGGACAACTGGGAAAACACCCGGCAGTTCCGCTATCTGCGGATATTCAAACTGCTGGCGCCGGAACTGGCGCTGGGCAAGACCACCAGCGAGGTATCCCGCTTTCTGGGGACGGTGCTCAACCCCGATCTGGAGAAGACCGTCCGCAAGGATTATCCCACTCCGTCAAACACCATCAAGAAAATTATGGCCGATTTCGAGCTGTTACGGCTGGTTAAATGCGCCAACAGCGGGAATGCCGGCGATGAAATCTGGGAAATAACCGAATACGGGAAAGAGCTGTATTCCACCTACCGCCTGCGCCAGCTTGAAAAAGCGCTCAAGCGCTAACGGACCGGCCGTCTGCCGCGGGCAACACCGCTTCAGCAGACCGCGTCCCTGCCGGTACTCTCCGTATCAATAACATGATGGCTGTAGGCGTTAATGACCAGCGTCTGCCGGTAGCTTGTTACGCGGACGTCGGACTGATCGTACAGGTGGATATGGCCGTGTACCAGATAGCGGGGCTTGAAGGCCCGCATAAACCAGAGAAAGGCCCGGAAGCCCTTATGGCATTTATCCTGCTGGTCGTGGATGCCCTCCGGCGGCGCGTGGGTAAGGAGTATGTCCACATAGCGGCCGTGAACGGCGCGGTTCCACAAGAGGCGGGGGATAAGCTTTATAATCTCGCAGTACATCCCGAAATTGGTGAACTGATTTTCCCCCCGGTTGTAACGCATTGAACCGCCCAGCCCGGCGATGATCAGCCCTTCTTCAATTTTGATTGTTGATCCCGCGTGAATCGCGCCGGAGCCGCGAAACATTTCGTCTTCGCCACTCCAGAGCTGCGTTCCCTGAAAATAGCGCATCTCCGCAACGTGGTGGTTGCCGAACACAAAGAGCAGGGGCTTGCTGAGGCTTGAGACAATGAAATCAAGGTAATCAAGGGGAAGGTCGCCGGCGCAGAGCACCAGGCCGATGCCGGCAAACCGCTCTTTGATGGCGGCGGAATACACCAGGGGATCGATCTGGTCGGAAACGCAGAGGATCTTCATGCCCGCTCTGTCAAAGGGTCCGGGACGACTGGTACCGGACGAGCTTTTCGCCCACGTCTTTGAAGTTCTTCTTTCGGGCGTAGACCTTGTCCCACTGGGCAATGGCCTTGTCTATCTCCTTCTTGCTTTCATAACAATTGCCCAGGAAATAGCGGGCGTACAGGCTTTCCTGGCTGGATTCGTCGGTAATGGCCTGTACCGCCTGCTCAAGGTCGGCGATAGCCCGGTCCGCTGCCCCCTGCGCAAGGTAGCAGCCGCCTTTTTCCACCAGGGCCCTGACTTTGAACTCGCCGCTGCGGGCGGCCTTTTCAAAAGACTCGGCGGCGGCGGCGTACTCTTTGGAGTCTTTTAGGATCTTCCCCAGGTAATAGTGCGCCCGCTCCTGGTTGTCGCCCGCGTGTTTAAGAGCGACGTTCAGGGCCGCCTTCGCCTCGCGCGCCTTCTTTTCCTTGTACAGCATGATCCCCAATTCGCAGTGGATATTCCCGTCCCTGGGGTTAAGTTCCGCGGCCTTGCCGAGGTAAGCGGCCGCCATATCGGTCTTGTTCCGCTCGTTAAAGAGCTTGCCCGCCCGGTAGTAGTAGTCCGCGTGCGTCGGTATGAGCTTTATGAGCAGGAGGTATTCCTTCAGCGCCTCTTCCCCCTCATGCTGCGCGGCGTACAGGCCGGCCAGGAGTTCGCGGAATTCCACTTCGGGTATATTTCTATTAGTGATACCCAGGTTCAAAACCGTTTTCAGTTCGGCCAGCGCCAGTTCTTCCCGTTTTTCCCGGTGATACGCCAGGCCCAGATAGTAGTGAGCCTCGGCGTTACGGGGGTTTTGGGCGATGATACGCTTTGCCGCCCTGATTGCCGCCTGGATTCTTCCCGTTTTTATCAGTTTGGGCAGCGCTTCGGCATACTGGGGAAACAACACGGATTTGACGATAAAAGAGATAAGGGCGCCGATGCCGGCCGCAAGGATGATAATGAGAGGTAGGGTTCTGGACATGACTTTTCCTTTTTCCGTAAAGCCGTTCCCAAAACCGAAGTTTTGGGACAGCGGCTTTATATTACTATATTATCGGTATTATCGGTTATTAGTGAATACGGAGAGAATATGAACGGAGGGCGTATGAACAGAAATTGTCCCGCCAGGTACTACGGAGCCGTGGTTTGGTGGTTTGCCGCGGCGGTTTTTGGCTTTGGGCAGACCAATTTTACCAAAGGCGAGGCGCTGTTCATGCAGAACAAGCCCGGAGAGGCCGCGCCCTACCTTGAAAATTCCATCGCCGACGATCCCGCCCATGTAACGGCCTATCTGTACCTGGGCATGGTGTATGAGCAGCTGGAACGGATCGACGAGGCCATTGCCGCCTACCGGAAGATCCTCGAGCGGGCCGGGGATTTGAGCGCCAATGTGGCGAATAATCTGGGGAACGCCTATTTCAAAAAAGGGGACGCCGCCGAAGCGGAGCGCTGCTACACCCTGGCTCTGGACGCGGATCCCGGTTACGCCTCCGCGTACCTGGGCAGGGCCAACGCCCGCCTGAAAGCCGGTTCTGTGCGGGCGGCGCTTGGCGATTATGAGCTGTATTTGTCGCTGGAACCGCGCTCTCCCAAACGGCTCCAGATAGAGCGGCTTATCGCCTTTATCCACTCCGAGTCCGCCGCCGAAGAACGGAGGAAGCTCCTCGCCGAAGAAACAGCCAGAGTTAGGGAAGAGGCGGCCAAAGCCGAGGCGGAACGCCGGCAGCGCCTGCTGGACGAAGTTTCTGCCTCTCTTCAGTCCGCGGCTAACTCAAGCCAGGGCCTTTCCAGCGGGGCCGAGGACGTGGAAGGGTACGAGAGCGAATTCGAGCTTGAGTGACGGTTTAAGAGAGCGGGCAGTTTGTTACGCCGCAAAAATCCACAAGCGCGGCAGGATCCTAAGGCCCCCAGACTCCGTAATGCACCTTTTCCGGATAAAAGCGGTCCTTCCGTGACGGGATTTTCGCGGGGTAGCCCAGGGCAACCAGTGAAAAGGGGATACTATGGCCGGGGATACCGAAGCGAGAGGCAAAGGCCCTAACCCGCCCCTCATCGGGATACCAGCCGAGCCATACCCCGCCGAGTCCTTCATCCACGATTTGGAGCAGGATATTTTCCGTGGCCGCCGAAAGGTCTTGAACCCACCAGGTGTCACCCGGATCGGGACTTGCCCCCAGTTTCAGATTGGCGCAGAGGGCAATCACCGCGCCCGCGCCCGCGCACATTTTCGCGTAGGGGCTCATATCCGCAATGGCTTTGAGATCTTCCCTTTCGGTAACAACCAAAAATTCCCAGGGCCGCCGGTTATGGGCCGACGGCGCTTCAAAACCAGCCCGGAGGATGCGTTCAACTTTCTCTGCTTCCACGGGTTTCGGCAAAAAATTACGGACAGAACGGCGTTCAAAAATCGCTTGCATGGAGTCTCCTGTGTATCTAAAGGATCACCATATCATAAAAAGGCACAAAGTTAAAGCGGTACCGATTCCACTGTTGCAGCGGTCCCGCTTTGCGGTATACTGGGGGCAGGACGCAGCCGCGCCGTTTCCACCGGCTAATTTTTTGAGCTGCAAATACCGAAGAATGTATAATGATGGATAGACGTACATTGATAGCCATAATCGCCGGAGGCGCGCTGCTTTTGGCGGCCGGCGTGTTCATATTTATCAAGTGGGGCGCGCCGGCAATGTCCGGCGGCCCTTCGGCCCGGACGCTGGAATTGACGAGGCAGGAAAATACGCTGAAGCTGGCGGAGGATTATCTTGCCGTCTCCGAGTATGGGCGGGCCTTGGACCTGCTGGAACGCCTGCTGATAGAGGCCCCCGATAACGCCGCGGCCAGGGAACTGCACGAACGGGCTTTACGGGAACAGCGGAGCGTGAGCGAGTCAGACGAGATGGACCGCCTGCTTGAAGCGCTGTCCAGGCTCGCGCCGGATCAGAACCTGGCGCTGCAGTCGGCCGAGCAGCTCGCCCGGCTTGCGGCGGAAGCGGCGGCGCGCTCGGGCGTGGCGGCGGAAGCGGAAGAACGGCTGGCGGCGCAGCGCGCGGCCCAGCGGCAGGCTGAGGAAGAGCGGCTGGCGGCGCAGCGCGCGGCCCAGCATCAGGCTGAGGAAGAGCGGCAGGCGGCGCGCCAGAGGGAGGCCGAGGAGGAGCGGCTGCGCCTGGCGGCGGAGGCGGCCCGGCGCAAAGCCGAGGAAGAGGAGCTTGCCAAAGCATCCCGCGCCGTGCAGGAGCAAATGCGGGCGGTGAACGACCTCGTTTCCAGGGGCAAGGCCCAGCTTGACAGCAATGATCTTGCCGGCGCGAACGAGACCTTTGGGGAAGCCCGCGCCAAAATAGCGCCGGGGGAAAGCCATTTTGAGGCTCAGAAGCTGGCGGACATGGCCGACGCCTACTACGAGTTTTTTGCCCGCCGTCCTGACAGCGACGATGGAGCCGACGCCGCCAAACGGTCGGCGGACCTGGCGTCCGAAGCGGCGGCCAGGGATCCCCGGCAGGCGCTGCCCCGTTATACCCTGGGAAAACTCAGCCGGGATCTCCGCCAGACCGACAAGGCTGTCGCCGAGTTCAAGGAAGCGGTGCGGCTTGAGCCGGCGAATCATCTGTATTCCTATGAGCTGGGGCGGACAACTTTTACCACCCGGCGTTATACCGAGGCGAGGGAGGCCTTTGAGACCGTGGTCCGGCTCAACTCCAAGTTTGAGCCGGGCTGGTACAACCTGGGAGGAACCCTGCGGGCCTTAAACCGGCAGGACGAAGCCCTGAACGCCTACCGCCAGGCCATCGCGGTCAAGGCGGATTACGCGCTGGCCCACCGTGAAGTGGGGCGGATTCTCTTTGCCAGGGGCGACAGCAAAGGGGCCATAGACGCCTTTAACACGGCCCTGAAGCACAACTCAGGCGATCTCTCTTCGCTCAGGGAACTGGGGGCGGCCCAGAACGCCGCCGGGGACTATGCCGCGGCGGAGGCTTCTTTTGCCCGCGCCCTGCAGGCGGCCCCCTCGGACGCCCAGACCAATTACAACATGGCCGTGGTAAAACTGTCCATGCACAAAAACACCGAGGCCCTTGACTTTGCCAGGCGCGCCGCGGAAAAGAATCCTTCCAACGCGGTATACGCCTATACGCTGGGCCTTGCCGCCGAATCCCTGGGCGGAACCGACGCCGCCATCAGCGCGTACCGGAACGCCGCGGCGCTTGACCCACAGTACCTGCGGCCCCGTATCAACGTGGGAAGCCTGTACCTTTCCAAAGATATGCCCGAAGAAGCCCTCCGTTATCTGAACGAGGCGTTCAGAATAGGGCCGGCCAATTTTGAGGTGAACAACAACATGGGCGCGGTCTACGCCAGGCTGGAAAACTGGACTTCGAGCGTGGACCACTATGAGCGGGCCCTGGCGGCGGAGGCCAATCATCCCACGCTGCATCTGAATTTGGCCAGGGCTTACGCCGGCGCGGGCGAGCTTGCCAACGCCCGGAACGCTTACCAGGCGGTGCTGCGCCTTGCCCCCGATAACTGGGACGCCCTGTTTGAAATGGGAAAAATCTGCGTAAGCCTGGGGAGGCCCGATGAAGCGAAAAAGTATTTGCAGGACCTCTTAACGCGCAACGTCTCCTATGCCGGCAAAGCGGACGCGGAGCGGATATTGTCGAGTTTATGAACAGGTCCGATTCCCTTCCTTCCAGGCGGGTGCAGAGCTATGTGTTCGCGGCGCTCCTCATCACGCTCTTTCTCCTGGTGTGCAGGATCGTCGCCCCCTTTTTTACGGTCCTCCTCTGGGCGACCCTGCTCTATATACTGCTCAGTCCCCTGCACAAGCGCGTGATCCGCCGCCTTGATTTCAACACCCGCAGGGGAAGGGCGCTGAAAACCATCTGGGCCGCGGTCTTCACCCTGGGCGCTACGGTGATTATCCTGCTGCCCCTTTCCTTTACGGCGGCGGTGTTTTTCCGGCAGATTATGGAGCTGGTACGCTATATCCGCGAAACGGTCGCCGGGAAGCCTGAGATCATCCAGGGGCTGTTTGAAAGAACATCGGCCCTTCTGGGGGAAATGAGCGCCGGTCATATACTCATCAGCGCGGATGATATACAGGGACGGCTCATGGTTTTTCTTTCGGCGAGGATTGAGCGCCTGGTGCCGCTGAGCGGCGATATTGCGCGTATGGTCGGGGTCTCTTTATTCACCATGTTCCTGATAGTGTTTTCAATGTTTTTCTTTTTTGTCGACGGGCCGTATCTTTCCCGCCTGGCGCTCCGCTCCATCCCCATCAAAAAAGAATATATCAGCACCCTTACCGGCAAATTCAAGGACATTACCCGAAACCTCTTCTTCGGGTACATCATGGTAGCCCTGATTCAAACGGTCATGGCTTATATCATTTTCAGCGTCTTTCAGATCAGGGGATCGCTGGTGTTGGCGGCGCTTACGTTTATCTGCGTATTTATTCCCATGTTCGGGGGAGGGCTGGTATGGCTGCCGATCAGTGTCAGCATGTTTTTGGCCGGTGATACGGTAAAGGGAATGGTGTTTGTGATAGTGTCGGGATTTTTTATCTCCACGCTGGATAATTTCATTCGCCCGCTGTTCCTAAAGGATCGGATACGCCTTCATCCGCTGATCATATTTTTTGCCATACTCGGCGGCATAGAGCTGTTCGGGTTTAACGGCCTCCTGCTGGGCCCCATAGTGGTCATTTTATTCCTCACCGTGCTGGACATGTTTTTTATCGAACATAAACTCGAATAATACAGGAGATACTATGAACGCAATTATTACCGTGGTGGGTACCGATCAGGTTGGGATTATCGCCAGGGTCAGCGCCTTTTTGGCGGAACGGAACATCAATATCGAAGATATAAGCCAGACCATTCTGAGCGGCAGTTTCGTGATGATGATGATGGTAAACCTTTCTTCCAGCGTAAAGGCGCTTGAGGATGTGAAACGGGAACTTGCTGAGTTAGGCGAAACCATGAACGTTTCTATCAGCCTGATGCACGAAAAAGTGTTCAGCGCCATGCACCGCATTTAGGAATAAGCCATGTTGTTTACGCCCTTTGAAATTAAAGAAACCGTGGACATGTTTCTGCGGTACAAGCTGGATATCCGCGCCATTACCCTGGGAGTATCCCTGCTGGACTGCGCCTGTGCCTTCGGAAAGGAAACCCGCAGGAAGATCCGCGAGAAGCTGCTGCGCGTCGCCGGTCCGCTGGTGCAGACCGGCAGGGACATTGAGATCGAATACGGCATTCCCATTATCAACAAGCGCATCGCGGTAACGCCCATTGCCCTGGCCGCCGCTTCCTGCGAGGAGGCGGACTTTACCCCCTTTGCCCGTACGCTGGACGAAGTCGCCGCCGAACTGGGCGTTGATTTTGTGGGAGGCTTTTCAGCGCTGGTACAAAAAGGTTTTACGGGCGGTGACGAGCGGCTCATCAATTCCCTGCCGGACGCCCTTTCCTCAACGGAGCGGGTCTGCGCCTCGGTGAATGTGGCGTCCAGCAGGAGCGGCATCAACATGGACGCGGTGCGGCGCATGGGCGAAATTATCCGCGCCGTTGCGGAAAAGAGCGCCGGCCGCAGCGGCATCGGCTGCGCCAAGCTCGTGGTGTTTTGCAACGCGCCGGAAGACAATCCTTTTATGGCCGGCGCTTTTCACGGGGCGGGGGAGGCGGAGAGCTGCCTCAACGTGGGGGTCTCAGGCCCCGGCGTGATCAGAGCCGCGCTGGAAAGCCGCCGTGACGCAAGTTTTGACGAGTTAGCTGACACCATAAAAAAAACCGCCTTCAAGATAACCCGCATGGGCCAGCTTGTGGGAATGGAAGCGGCCCGCCGCCTCGCCGTTCCCTTCGGAATCCTTGACCTCTCCCTCGCCCCCACTCCAGCCGTGGGCGATTCGGTGGCCCGCATTCTTGAGGAGATGGGCCTTGAAAGCGCCGGCGCGCACGGCACAACCGCCGCGCTGGCCATGTTAACCGACATGGTAAAAAAAGGCGGCGTCATGGCCTCCACCCACGTGGGCGGTTTTTCCGGGGCCTTCATCCCCGTCTCCGAAGACGAAGGCATGGTGGACGCCGTCAGAAAGGGCGCCATAAGTCTTGACAAACTGGAGGCCATGACTTCGGTGTGTTCGGTGGGCCTTGACATGATCGCCCTTCCCGGCGATACCAGCGCCGCCGCAATTTCGGCGATCATTGCCGACGAAATGGCCATCGGTATGGTGAACAACAAAACCACTGCCGTGCGGGTCATTCCCGCGCCCGGCAAAAAAGCCGGTGACTGGGTCGAGTTCGGCGGTCTCCTCGGCGGCGCGCCCGTCATGGCGGTAAACCCCGCGAAAAGCGACGTCTTTATCAGCCGCGGCGGAAGGATACCCGCGCCCATACACAGTTTCAGGAATTAGCGTTATTGTCCGAGATTGGTTTTACCGGGTACGGGAAATGAAAACCGGCGATTTTTTCTTTGAGCTTCCTCCCCGTCTTATCGCCCAGTATCCGAGCGAACAGCGGGGGCAGAGCCGCCTTATGACTCTGGACCGGAAAACGGGAAGGCGGGGACATTGCGTGGTCACGGACCTTCCCCGCCTCCTTGCGCCGGGGGACCTGCTGGTGTTCAACGACTCCAGGGTCCGCAAAGCGAGGATTATCGGCGTATCGGAAACAAGCGGCGCAAAAGCGGAATTCCTGCTCTTAAGCCCCTGCCCCTCTGTCCGCGCCGGCGGCAGCGCGTGGAAGGCCCTTGCGCGGCGCTCAAGGCGGCGCAAAAGCGGCGGCCGCTACGTGTTTTACGGCAAAGGGGGAACGGAAATTGCCCGCGCCGAAATCAGCGGCAAAGAAGGGGAGTACCGGATCCTTGAGTTTGACCGGCGAGTTGACGACGAGTGGCTTGACCGTTACGGACACATCCCCCTTCCCCCCTACATCAGGCGCGAGGACACCCCCGCCGATGCGGAACGCTACCAGACCGTATACGCCGCAGCCCACGGCTCCGCCGCCGCACCCACCGCGGGCCTGCACTTTACCGGCGAACTTCTGGGCCGCCTCGCGGAGGCCGGCGTGGAAAGCGCGTTTATCACCCTGCACGTGGGCCTGGGAACCTTTCTGCCCGTGCGCGGCGAAAACATTGAAGATCACGTAATGCACGAGGAAATGTTCAGCATTGACGGGGAAAGCGCCGCCAAAATCGAGCGGGCGAAAGCAGCCGGCCGCCGCCTGGTTGCCGTGGGCACCACGAGCGTCCGCACGTTGGAAAGCGCCTGGGGCGCGGGCGGCTTACGGCGGGGGCAGGGGGCCACCTCAATTTTTATCCGTCCCGGCTATTGCTTCAAAGTGGTGGACGCCCTGTTCACGAACTTCCACACCCCCGAATCCACTCTGCTGATGCTCGCCGCCGCCTTTGCCGGCAGGGAACTGATCCTGGAAAGCTACGCCGAGGCCGTCCGCGAAAACTACCGTTTTTTCAGCTACGGCGACGCCATGCTCATTGAATGAGCGGCATCCAAATGAAAAAATATAAAAAGTTGAGGCTGTTCCAAAACTTCAGTTTTGGAACAGAACCTTTTAAAAAACGCAGTTTTGCAAGGCTTTAGCCTGAAAAACTGCAAGAGCCTGGTCCAAAACCGTGCCCCCGGCTATGCCGGGAACGTGAGCGCACGGTCAATTAGTTTTGGAACAGGCTCAGTTGACAGTGAAATACTACCATGTTACCATCTTTTGAGTGAACGCCACGACTGAATAGTTACAAACAGATGAAGGAGATTGTTATGGAATTGAGGAAAGACGCGGCAATAGATTTGCTTACCCTGACGAGCATGGGGGTGCGTATCACCCCGGTGGGCCGGCAGCCGGTCCATGTGAGCTCCCTGTACGAGATGCAGGCCACCAGCGCGGAGACTAACGTGCTGAACGTTTCCGCGAGCCTGGGGCTTCGTACCAGGGCGCTCACCAAGTTTGTCGCGGGAAGTCCGGTTGCCCGGTTCATCAAGGGGGAGCTGCGCAAGCGCAACATCGCCTACGAAGGGCAGGAAGTGGAACAGGGCGGTCCCTGGGGATTCCGCCACCAGTTCAACATAGCGGACGCGGGCTACGGAGTGCGCGGGCCGGTGGTGCATAACGACCGGGCGGGCGAAGTGGGCCGCACGATTCGGGCGGAGGACTTTGATTTCGGCCGTATCTTCGACAGGGAAGGCTGCCGCATCCTCCACCTTTCGGGTCTTATCGCGTCCATGAGCAAAGACACGTCGGACGCATGCCTGAAGGCGGCGCGGGCGGCCAGGAAAAGCGGTACGGCTATATCATTTGACCTCAACTACCGCGCCTCGTTCTGGAAGGGGCGCGAAGCGGAATTGGGCGCCGCGTTCAGGGAGATAGCCTCCGTCACGGACATCCTTATCGGAAACGAGGAGGACTTCCAGCTGGCGCTCGGCATCGAAGGGCCGGAGGCGGGCGGTTCCGGCCTCGCGGCGAAGATTGAGGGCTTCAAGGGCATGATTGAGGAGGCCGCGAAGGCGTACCCGAATGTGCGGGTTTTTGCCACTACGCTGCGCGAAGTGCACAGCGCGAACCGCCACAGCTGGGGCGCGATCCTTCGGGCGGAAGGGCGCTGGTACGAGGAAGCGCCCCGCGAAATTGACGTGCTTGACCGTATCGGCGGCGGCGACGGGTTTGTCGCGGGCCTCCTCTACGGCATTCTCAAGGGCTGGGAGCCGGAAAAGTGGCTCCGGTTCGGCTGGGCAACCGGCGCGCTCGCTACTACGATGCTTGCCGACTACGGAACCCCGTCTGATGAAGATCAGATATGGAGTATTTACAAAGGTAACGCGAGGGTAAAAAGATAAAAAGAATGCCTGTTCCAAAACTGAAGTTCTGGAACAGCCTCAAATATCTTCGTTTATAGAACAACTATCCGCCGCTAATCACCATCCAGGCCCTCTTCGTATTGCAGGCGGTACAGGCCGGCGTACAGGCCGTTACGCGCTATCAGCTCTTCGTGCCTGCCCTCCTCCGCCAGATGACCGCCGGATAAAACGAGAATGCGGTCGGCGTTTTTTATGGTGGAAAGGCGGTGGGCAATGACAAAGGATGTCCTGCCGGCCAGGACCCGTTTCATGCCGAGTTGGATGAGATGCTCGGTTTCGGTATCGATGGAACTCGTTGCCTCATCGAGAATAACCACCGGGGGATTGTGGGCGATAACGCGGGCAAAACTGATAAGCTGGCGCTGGCCTGATGAGATGTTTGCAGCCCCTTCGGAAAGCGTTGTCTTGTAGCCGTCCGGAAGGCGCGAAATAAATTCATGGGCGTGCACCGCCCTGGCCGCGTTGATAATCTCGTCTTCTGAAAGCGGAATACCCAGGCTGATGTTTTCTTCCACCGTGCCGGAAAAGAGAAACACGTCCTGCAGGACGGGCAGCACCGACCGCCGCAGTTCCTCAAGGGGGACGTCCTTTACCGGCACGCCGTCAAGGCGGATTTCCCCTGAGTCAATATCCCACAGGCGCGCGAGGACATTGATGATCGTGGTTTTCCCCGCGCCGGTATAACCCACGATGGCGGCCATTTCCCCCGGCTTTACCGCGAAGCTGAGGCCCTTGAGTACCTCTTCCCCTGCCTTGTAGGAAAAACGCACATTGTCAAATTCAACATGGCCCCGCACAGTCCCCTCGATTGAGCGCTTTCCCGAATCGGGGATCCGCTCTTCCGTATCCAGCAGCTTGAAAACCCGCTCTCCCCCTGCCATCGCGGACTGGAGCAGGGTGTATTTTTCGGCAATGTCCATAACCGGGGCGTAGAACATCTGCACCAGATTGATAAAGGCGATGAGTACTCCAAGCGAGACCGAAAGGGAGAGGACCATCCTGCTCCCCGCCACAATGACCACCGCCGCCGTAAAAGTGGAGAACCATTCCACGATGGGCCTGAAGGTGGCAAAGACGTACATTTCGCCCAGGTTCGCGTCAAGAAGTTCCCGGTTCCGTAACACGAATTCGCCGCCGCTTTTCGCCTCGCGCCTGAAAAGCTGCACCACCTGAACCCCGGCGAGGCGCTCCGCAAGGTATGCGTAAACTTTTGAGGAGGCGGTCCGCTGGCGGCGGAAAGCGTCCCTGGCCTTGAAACGGCTTACCAGTGTCAGGATCAAAACCGGCGGCAGCGTGGCAATCACTATCAGCGCCATGCGGGGGGAGAGAATAAACAGGGTTATCAAAGCCCCGGCCATGATCGAAAGGTCTTTCAGAAACGCTACAAGTACGGTGGTGAAAAATTCGTTTATGGTTTCCACATCGCCGGTAAGGCGCGTAACAATGCGCCCCACCGGGTGGCGTGAAAGAAAGGCGGTTGACTGGGATGCGGTTTTTTTGAAAAGCTCAAGTCGCATATCCTTCATCACCTTCTGGCTCATCTGGTTTGCGGTCCAGGTCTGGGAAAAAGTGAAGACGAATACCAGCGCCAGTACCGCCAGAAAAATCCCCCCTCCGCGGACCAGAACGGAAATGTCCTTCCCCCGCACGGCGGCGATTTCGTTCAGGGGCAGCGAATAGAGATCGGCGCTTGTTATTGCCGCGGCAAATCCCGCTCCGGCGGGCCGGGTAAGAAAGAGATCCCCCCGCTTCCGTACCACCCCGGCGGCGGAATCCCCCGCGTTATACGAAAAGGCGTACCATTGAACCTCGTCCATTATGCCCCGCTTGCGCAGTTCTTCCTCGGCCTTTCCCTTGATGACGGTATGCCGGTTCTGGGGCACGAAAATCATTTCGTCTAACGTTATACCGCCGGGAAGCCCGGTCATTTCCTCGTAAGCGGCAGCAGACTCGCCGTCGAGCCGTTCCCGCTCTTCTTCATAGCGGTCCGCCCTGAAAACCAGAAAACGGGCGAGTACCGCCTCGTCAATGAGGCGCTGCTGCAGTACCGGAATGTACAGTTCTCCCAGCGTGGAAATGGCCAGGGCGATTAGGGTAAGAAGCACCAGCGTCCGGTAGGGCTTGAGGTACGAGAGAATGCGGCGGACAAGGGAAGAATCGTATTCTTTGGTAACGTTGTCGGTCTCGAAATAATCAGCCATGCCGGGCCTCCCCTCTAAAAGCCGCCGCGCCGGGCGCATTAGCGGCGGGGCTTTCCCCCAGCCGCTGCAGGGCCGCCGTACGGGCGTAAAATCCTCCGGCGGCCGCCAGCCCGGCGGGGCTGCCGAATTCGGCGATCCGCCCCTTTTCAAGAACCAACACCTTGTCCGCGTAACGAAGGGTTGAAACCCGGTGGGAAACGATAATCGTTGTCCGCGGCCTCTCCCTTTTCCGCTCCCGCAGCAGCCCTTCCAGAATGTTCCGTTCCGTTTCGGCGTCCACCGCGGAAAGGGAATCGTCAAGAATGAGAAATTCGCTTTCCATAATCAGCGCCCTGGCAATGGCCACCCGCTGTTTCTGCCCCCCCGACAGGGTCAGGCCCCGCTCGCCGATGAGCGTTTCCCGGCCCTGGTTAAAAGCCGCAAGGTCTTTTTCAAGAGAGGCAAGCCCTATCGCTTTCCGCAGATCTTCTGAATCCCCTAAATCCTTCCCGTAAGCGATATTGCCCTGGATCGAATCAGAAAAAAGGTAACTATCCTGGGGACTCACCGCAAAGAGCTTCCGCAGTTCAGCCAGCGGCCATTCCCGCACGTCAAGGCCGAAAACCAGCACGGTTCCCGCCGGGGGATCAAGCGTTCTGGTGAAGGTTTTTATCAGGGTGGATTTCCCCGAACCGGTACGTCCCATGATTCCCAGCCATTCCCCGCGCTTGAGCGAAAAGTTAACCGCTTCCAGCGCCGGCCCTTCTTCGTTATACGAAAAACCAAGATCGCGGATTTCAAGGGCGGGAAGCGCGGAACTTTCAGGCTGCGCGGTCCGGGGTTTTTCCGGATCGCGGATCGAGGGAACCGTCCTCAGTATCTCGTTCACACGGTTCAGGCTGACCGCGCCGCGCTGAATCATGTTCACCGTGAAGCCCGCGCCCATGAGGGGCCATATCAGCATTTGCAGATAACGGAACAGGGCGACGAGGCTTCCGGGACTCATGAGGCCCGTTATCACCCGCATACCGCCGATAACCAGCATGATAAGAACGGTAAGCTCGGAGAGGAAAGTCACAAAGGGAAAGAAAAAACCGAAGAGCCGCACCAGTTCCATATTGGCCTTGAGGTAGTCGTCATTGGTGTCGGCGAATTTTTTGATGAACCACCATTCTTTCACAAAAGATTTTATCACCCTGATCCCCGCAAACGTTTCCTGCACTGTGTCGCTCATCCTTGAATAGGTTTCCTGGGCGTTCCTGAATTTTCTACCGACCATGCCGCCGAAAAAAAGAATAAGCGCCGTAACCAGGGGCAGGGGGGCAACTGAAAACAGGGCGGAGCGGCTGTCCTGGACAAACATGATGATCAGAATGGCGGATGCCATGACCACGAAATCAACAAGCGCCACCAGCCCCATGCCGATGGCCATGCGCACCGCGTTGAGATCGTTTATTGAGCGGGCCATGAGATCGCCGATTTTGTTTTTCTGGTAAAAATCCCATGAAAGGGTCTGGAGATGATCAAACAGTTTTTCGCGTAACTCGGTTTCAATGCGGCGGGAAGAACCGTGTATAAAATAGCGCCACAAAAAACGGCCCAGTGAGATCAGGCCCATAATGACGACCATCCACACGGCAAGCAGCACAATTTCTTTCCATTCAAAAACACCGGAGCTGATCATATCCACCGCGCGCCTTATAAGCTGCGGAATGATTATCTGGGCGGCGTCCACCGCGACAAGGCAGATCAAGCCCCAGAAGTAATGCCAGAAGTAACGGGCAAAATAGGGCAGCAGGGATTTATATTCATTAAGCGGTGTTGGCTTTTCTTTCATGTCGATATATCGTTTTTTTTCTGGTACATTTCCGCCTGTTTTTTCAAATCCTTTTCCAGTTTTATGGACCAGATATCCAGCTTCTTTTTTACGGTTTCCGCTTCCTCCCGGTCCCCCAGAAGCAGGTGCAGGCGCCGCAGGGCGGAAAGAAAAGTCATCCCCTGTTTGAAATCGTCGATCCGGCCGGTGGAGAGCTCGTATTTTTCACGGTAACGGTCCGCCGCCTGCGCGAGGAGTTTTTTTACCAGCCGTAAATGATAGACCGTGGATTCATAATTTGGGGAACGGGGATCGGAATTGGCAAACGCGTTGCGGAGATCGATGCTGTTTTTTGCCGCCGCCGCGTAACGGCCTTCCAATTCCACAAAGGCCCATTTCCATTTTGTGTTGTATCCGTAGGCGTTTTCCAGCAGGTTGATGGCCAGCCCCATCTTCCTTACCAAAAGGTAGCGCTCGGCGGCGCTTACCGTTTCAATCGCGGCTATCATTTCCTCGTATTCGGAAAAAGGGGCGTCAACCAAAGTGCCGACCGTTTCCTCAAGGTAGATAAGGCTCTTGTACAGGGATTTTCTCCCGTCGTTCAGGGCGTCCTCGTTTTTTACTTTGAGTACCGAGCGGGAAACCCCGTCAATGATGATATAATTTGACACAAGATCGAGCATTTCATCCGCCAGGGAAAAGCGCTTGAACGCCGCTCCGTCCTGATCATTTTTTATGGTCATGAGGACGGTTTTTTCACGGCTGAGGAGCGCGGCGGCCGCAGCTTTGTATTTTTTTATTTTTTCATTATACATGCGGCGTTCATCATTGGAAATTTTCGCCATTTTCATCCCCTGTTATGTGAAACGGCTGTTTTTATACATTGCAGGTATGTTTTAATCCGCCCGGCAGTATTCCTGAAAAATTCCTGCTTAATGTGCATATTTTCGATCCATTTTTTATTCCATGCAATAATACTATTGCGTCTATTAATCCAACTCTGTTATCCGGGCCTGTTCCAAAACCAATTGACTGTGCGCTAACGTTCCCGGCATAGCCGGAGGCACGGTTTTGGACCAGGCTTTTGCGGTTTTTCAGGCTAAAGCCCTGCAAAACTGCGTTTTTTGGCGGCTGCGGCTCCAAAACTGAAGTTTTGGAACCGCCTCATCCAATAATTTATTTTGACATGCATAATTTCCCGCTTCCATTATTATTTCATCACACTTATTCTTTGGCAAATGTTTCCAATAGTTCATTATTATTCTCTCTCACGTTTGTTCTTGACCCCTTGCAATAATTTCTCCAATAAGTATACGATATACCGCCATAATGTCAACGGATTTTCAGGGTTTTTGCAAAAAATTTCAACAAAATGGGTACAATTCAGCGCGATGTCCATTCAGCCTATTGACAAAATCCCTATCTTACGGCAATGTACGCTGATTGACATTGAAACTTGCGAGTAAAAGCCTGTTTATTTGCAAACAAACTTTTGCAGGCTGAAAAAGTACATAATACAAACGGGAGATTGCTTACATGGCTACAACGAAGAAAAGAAAAGAAGCGGCGATGGATCATGCTTTTATTGAAAAAATGGAAAAATCCCTCTCCGAGCTAAAGGCCGGCATCGTTGATAATCTGATAGCCGGTAACGAGGATTTCAAGCAAATTGTGGAGGGTATGGATCCGAAAGACCTTGCAGATATCGCATCCGATGACATTGACCGGAAAATGATTGAAGCTATCGGTTCCCAGGAATTGAAGCGGCTCAAACTGATAGATTCCGCCCTTACCCGGATCAAGCAGGGAAAATACGGCCTCTGTGTGAAGTGCGGCAAGCGCATCCCCCAGGAGCGGCTCAAGGCGATCCCCTACGCCCTGATGTGTATTGAATGCAAGTCCGAGGAAGAGCGGCGAAACCGGTAAAACCCGCAAACCGGGGCCTCCCTCTCCGGCTAAGGGGGCGGCCTTCAGTTTGCGGGGCAAAAATCGCCTGAAGGCGATTTTTGGGGATTATAATGCGCAAAGCGCAACAAATTGCTAGCCGTTCAGTCTCTTTTCAATAGCGTCCAGTTCCGCGTACAGCTCTTTGGGCAGCCTGTCGCCGAATTTGGGATAGTGGTTTTTCCGCACATCGGCGATTTCTGATTTCCAGCCTTCGATGTCTACCGAGCAAAGCTCTTTCATCGCGTCCGCGCCCACGCCCGCGGGGGCTTCGATAGCGCCGCTCTTGGGGAGTTTGCCGATGGGGGTATCCACGGCGTTGTCCTTATCGTCGCAGCGGTCGAAGATCCAGGCCAGCACGCGGCTGTTTTCCCCATAACCGGGCCACATAAACTTGCCGTCCCTGTCTTTGCGGAACCAGTTGACAAAGAAGATTTTAGGGAGTTTCGACTCGTCGTGGCTTTGTCCAATATTGATCCAGTGTTTGAAGTAATCGCCCATGTGGTAGCCGCAGAAGGGCAGCATGGCAAAGGGGTCGCGGCGGACCTGACCCACCTGATCGGAGATGACCGCGGCGGTAACTTCCGAGCCGGTGATGGAACCCATAAACACGCCGTGGATCCAGCTCTTGCTCTGGTTTACCAGGGGGATGGTGCTGGGACGTCTGCCGCCGAAGAGGAAGGCGCTGATAGGCACGCCCTTGGGGTCTTCCCATTCCGGGGCGATAACCGGACACTGCCGCGCCGGCGCGGTAAAGCGGGCGTTGGGGTGGGCGATTTCCTCACCCTTGGGGCTTTTGTCGGTTTGGGGCGCGGGCCTGGTCTGGCCCTTCCAGTCGATGATCTCTTTGCCGGGAGCGCCGTGGCCGATTTGCTCCCACCAGATGTCGCCGTCTTCGGTCAGGCCGCAGTTGGTAAAGATCGTGTTTTTCTTGATCGACTCCATGGCGTTAAAGTTGGACTCGTTATTGGTCCCCGGCGCCACACCAAAAAAGCCCGCTTCGGGGTTGATTGCGTAGAGGCGGCCGTCCGCGCCGAATTTCATCCAGGCGATGTCGTCTCCTACGGTCTGCACTTTCCAGCCGGGCAGGGTGGGGATCAGCATGGCGAGGTTCGTCTTGCCGCAGGCCGAGGGAAAAGCGCCGGTGATGTACTTCACTTCGCCTTTGGGGTTGGTAATTTTCAATATGAGCATGTGCTCGGCAAGCCAGCCTTCGTCACGGGCCAGAACCGACGCGATACGCAGGGCAAGGCACTTTTTGCCCAGGAGGGCGTTTCCGCCGTAACCGGAGCCATAGGACCAGATTTCGCGGGTTTCGGGGAAGTGGGAAATGTACTTGTGCTCTATGGGGGCGCAGGGCCATTTGCCGTTATCTTTTTCACCGGCGGCCAGGGGCTTACCCACCGAATGGAAACAAGGCACAAAAAAGCCGTCGCTTCCCAGCACGTCCAGCACTGTGGTCCCCACCCTGGTCATAATGTGCATATTGGCCACGACATAGGGAGAATCGGTAATTTCAACGCCGATCTTGGCGATATCGGAGCCGACCGGCCCCATGGAGAAGGGAATCACGTACATGACGCGGCCCTTCATGCTGCCCTTGTAGAGGGCCGACATGGTCTTTTTCAACTCCGCCGGATCGATCCAGTTGTTGGTGGGACCCGCGTCACTCTCTTTTTCACTGGCGATATAGGTGCGGTTCTCCACACGAGCCACGTCCGAGGGGTCGGAGCGGAACAGGTACGAATTGGGCCGGGTTTTCAGCGGCGTGGCAAGCCCCGCCTCGAGGGTGATTTTGATCATCCGGTCATATTCGGCCTGTCCGCCTTCGCATATTTCAACCGAATCGGGCGTCATAAGGCCCGCCGCCTCTTCAACCCACTTTTTGAGGCCAGAATGTTTTAACTCATTTAACTGCATGGTATCTCCCTATTTTTGATTTTCAACGCCGCCCGGCGGCGTTTCCCGCGTGAACCTTTTCCAGAACGACAGTTTTGGAAAAGCCGCGCGTCTATAATAGTATAGAAACACGGAACAAATAGCAAGCGCTCGGCGCTGTATCGCAGGGCGCCGGCGTTTACTTTCACTCTTTGAAAAACTACCGGGTTTTAAGATGTATAACCGCGGGGGGACCATCACGGACAGGCACGGACAAAGCGAAGATTGCAAAGCGGAAGCCGGCCTTTCGGCATTATCCCCACGCGCGGCATTTGGTGTGGATTTTCCAGGTTGCTTGGTTACATTGCTTCAAATTATGTTGACTTTACCGTATTTGCCAATGACTCTCCCCGCCCTGAAGGGATATACCCGGCCTTCCAGTCAAAAAAAGCAAACGCCGATGTCCGTGGAAGCCGCCGTAATTTCGGCTTCGTTCCAGCCAAATTGGGACTTGTATACCGGACTTGCCAGCCCGTCAAGCCATTTGTTCGAAAGATGAGGCTGTTCCAAAACTTCAGTTTTGGAACAGCAACCTTGAAATTCGTAGTTTTGCAAGGCTGAAAGCCTGAAAAACTGCAAGAGCCTGTTCCAAAACCGTGC
>JAISYA010000163.1 GCA_031270205.1 Treponema sp. | reverse complement strand
CAAGAAGCGATAAAGTCCCTGGGCGCTATCGGTATGAACGATAATGATGAAACGGTCAGTACCATCACCTGGATTGTCAGCCGCTTTGACGTACTCTACCCCGACAACCTTCTGGCCCTGTCCGCGATAGACGCCTTTGCCAAAATCGCCGAAAAGAACAACGGCATCAAAGACCCCAACGTCGTACGGATTCTTATCCGCATCTCCGATGGACCCTATATCAAGCCGGTCCAGGATCGGGCCAGGCAGTTGATAACGGATATCCGCAAGTACAACACCCGGTAGCAGATTTCGCCTGCAAAGACTGAATCACCATAAAGGAATCGGTCGTGGAGTTTACAAAGCAGACTTGCGAATGAGCCTCCGCGCGGTATTAAACCAGACTTTCGAATAAAAAACCGCCGTGAAGGCGGTTTTTTTATGAAAAGGCCCGTTGGGGCTTTCCTTTTCATCTCCAAGGGGAGTCGAACCCCTGTTGTCGGGATGAAAACCCGATGTCCTAACCACTAGACGATGGAGACTAAATACATAGAAAACAAGGCAGTCTCAAAATCCAGCGCTCCGGCAGAGCGCCGATTTTAAAACTGCGACTTTGAAAAATATATAAAATTTATCCGGCAATGTCAAGATGGACGGCGGTGTCTTCAGGGCCTTTCCCCTTTCCCTTCCTGGTTCAGATTTTCCTCGATCCCGGTTTGACCACGGGTAAACCCCTTTTGCACGGTTCGCAGCTGCCGGCGTCCCAATTCCCGGCATTCACTTTGACCGCGGGGTATATCGGCCAGGGCAGATCTCCGGCGTCTGCGGCCCGGCGGTCCACCACGCAGGCCAGGGCCGTAACCTTCGCTCCCAGGGCTTCCAGCACCACGGCGCATTCCCCGGAGGATTTTCCGGTTGTTACCACGTCCTCGGCAATAAGAATACGCTGCCCCGGCCTCACCTCAAAGCCCCGGCGCAGAGTCATGGCCCCGCTGTCGTCCCGCTCGGTGAAAAAAGCCGGCAGTCCCAAAAGCCTCCCCAGCTCGTAGGCCACGATAATCCCCCCCATTGCGGGGCCGGCCACCGCGTCAAGCGCCAGCTTTCCCGATGCAAGGTCCTCCCGTATCCGATCCGCCACCGGCCCCAAAGCCGCCGCGGCTTTGTCCGGGTATTGCAGCAGCCTGGCGCACTGAAAATACCGGTCAGAATGACGGCCCGACGACAGAAGAAAATGCCCCTCCAGCATGGCCCCGGATTTTCTGAGCAGGTTGATAATGTTTTCCATGTGTCCTACCTTATCGAAATATTTTCCACTCCGGCAATGCCGGCGCTCCGCATGTATTCTTCAATTCCATCGATAATTTCAGGCATCGCCGCAGGGTGGGCGAAGGTGGCGGAGCCTGTCTGCACCGCAGACGCGCCGGCCATGAGGAATTCCAGGGCATCTTCGGCGCGGGCGATGCCTCCTATACCGACAATGGGAACCGCCGGTTTTTTGGCCTTGCCCGGCGTTCTGAGGGCATCGTACAGTTCCCAGACCATGCGGAGGGCGATGGGCCGTACCGCAGGGCCGGAAAGGCCGGCGCTTACATTGTCGAAAACGGGCTTTCTGTTTTTGATGTCTATGGCCATTGCCTTGAAGGTGTTCACAAGGGAGAGGGCGTCGGCGCCGGCATTGACGCAGAAACGGGCCACCGCTGCCAGGTCCGGCGCGTTGGGCGAAAGTTTTACCATAAGCGGCTTGCCGCCGCAGGCCCGGCGCACCGGCCCCACTACCGATGCCGCCGCCGCCGGATCAAGGCCGAACGCCATTCCCCCGGCCTTTACATTAGGGCAGGAGATATTAAGCTCTATCATGTCAACGGAACTGTCATTAAGCAGCGCCGCCCCTTCGGCGTATTCCTCCACGGTGGCGCCCGACAGGTTCGCGATCACGGCCGGTCCCAGTTTCCGCAGCCGGGGCAGTTCCTGTTCAATAAAGGCCGGGATGCCGGGGTTTTCAAGCCCGATGGAATTCAACAGGCCGGCGGGGCTTTCCCATATTCGTATGCCGCTATTCCCCTGCCTGGGTTTCAGGGTCAGCCCCTTGGTGCAGATTGCCCCAAGGCGGGAAACATCGATCAGGCCGCCGTACTCCCCGCCGTAGCCAAAGGTTCCGGAGGCGGCAATAACCGGGTTTCGCAGACGCAGTCCCGCAATGCGGACAGAAAGATCCGGCGCGCGCTTTTCCCTTTGTTCACTCATCGAAGATTATCTCCTCCGCCGGGAATATGGGACCGTCGGCGCAGCAGCGGCGATTGCCGTTAATGGCCGCCACACTACAGCCGAGGCACGCCCCGACGCCGCAGGCCATACGCCGTTCCAGGCTGACAAAGCAGGGAACTCCTGCGGCTTTGCAGCGGGCGGCCACGACTTTCAGCATCGGCACGGGACCGCAGGCGCAGACCGTCCGGTATTTTTCCGGCTCCAGAAAATCGGGAATACGCCCCTTTAATCCGGCTTTGCCGTCTTCGGCGGCGATGATCAAGTTATTTGCTTTAAGAATCGCCGGACCAACAAGGGCATACTTTTCCTCCATATTGTGAAAGCCGGTCTTAAACCCGGCGTAAAAATCAAAATTCCCCCCGGGCCATTCCGTGATCAGGGCTTCCAGCGGGGCAATCCCTATACCGCCGCCGATAAGGGCGGCCGGTTTTTCCCCGGCAGTCAAAAAATCTGCCCAGGCGTTTCCCAGCGGGCCGGTAAGCTCCGCTTCCTCGCCGGGCCGCATGTCCGACAGTTCTTCCGTCCCCCTGCCGCGTCTTGCGATGAGGAACTTTACCGTATTGGAATTAAAATATTTCCCCGTTAGGTACCGTTGATAACGACTTTTTTTGCCGCTTACTTTTCTGCGGACAAAATCATCATCTTCCGCCGCGGGCATCCAAAGCGCGGCGCTGATCGGGCGGCCAAGGAACACAGCGCTCCGCCTGGGCTTTACCATGAAGAACTGTCCCGCCCCCGGAGCCGGCCCCGGCCACACAAAGTCAAGGCGGAATATTTCACGGTTGATGGAAGTATTGCCAACGAGTTCGCAAGTGAGGCTTTGCGGGGCTTTGCGGGGAGCGGGACGGTTTTCCCCGATGACGGAATTAGCGGCTTTCATTTTTTCATCTCCGCCTGTACCGTATCGCGTACCGCGCCGCGCAGAGCGTCCCGCATTTCAATCACGGCTTTGCGGGCGGCCTCTGCCGCGAATGAGTTATCCGCCATTTGTTCATCGCCGCCGCTGCTTTTTAACCCGGCGCTCCATGCCTTGAGGATTGAGCGGGAAGCGTTCACCACACCGCCGTTTCCTTCCCGCAGCAGGAGACGCGCGTCATCCGCCGCGCCGCCCTGCGCGCCGTAGCCGGGAATCAGGAAAAACAAATTCGGGTATCTGCTTCTGATTTCGGCGGCCTCCTCCCGCGCGGTACAGCCGGCTACCGCGCCGAATACGCCGTAGCCGTACCTGCCCTGATGAACGGCGGCCAGCTCCGAAAGCTTGTCGCCTACGGCATGGTAGAGACGGCGTTTCCCGCCGTCTGATTCGCCGGCTTTACGCTCCAGTTCCAGATATTCAAAATCCCGCATGCCCTTATTGCTGGTCCGCATCAGTACAAAAGCCCCTTTGCCTTTACTGTCCGCGTAAGAAAGCCAGGGCTCAATGGAATCCATTCCCATGTAGGGAGAGAGGGTAACAAAATCAGCCTCAAAGTCCCCGTCAAAATGGGCTTTTGCGTAACGGAGGGCGGTGTCGGCTATATCTCCCCGCTTGATGTCGGCTATGACCATGCCGCCTTTTTCGCGGATATACCGCAGGGTTTTGGCGTAGGCCTCAAGTCCGGCAAGGCCACGCTCTTCGTAACAGGCGATCTGCACTTTATAGCACGCGGCCGTGTCAAAGGTTGATTCAACAAGCGCCTTATTGAAAGCCAGTACGGCCCCGGCGTCCGAAGCCGCCCGCCGCCGCTCAGCGGGCGGAATATAGTCCGCCGCCGTATCAAGGCCGACGCAAACATGGCCCTTCGCGGCGACCGCCTCAAAAAGTTTATCCATATTGGGCGCTTTATCGAACACCGCTTTCTCCTCCAAAGGTTATCCTTCCCCCTCTGATGGTCACAAGAATTTTCCCCCTCAATTCCCGCCCGGTAAAGGGGCCGCATTTCCCCCTGGACTTACATTGTTCGGGCCGGACCTTCCACACCGCCCGGGTATCCGCGATAACGAGGTCCGCCCGCCGCCCCTGCGCGATTCTACCCCGGCCGCCGGGGCCTTTGTACAGGCCCAAAATCCGGGCCGGGTTTGCGCTCATCAATGCCGAAAGCCGCCGCAAATCAATGTTCAGCGCTGAAAAACAGGCGGCGAAGGCCGTTTCCAGACCGGTAAAACCGGGCGCGCCGGCGGCCTTGTCCGCCTCACTGTGCGGGGCGTGGTCGGTCGCAATGGCGTCGATGACGCCGTTACAAACCGCGGCGGCAATGGCCCTGCGGTCGGCCTCAGTCCGCAGCGGGGGATTAACCCGCCCCAGGGATTCAGCGCCCATGCGCATCGCGTCTTCTACAGTCGCTCCGATATGATGGGGCGTCGCCTCACAGGTAAGGGTAAATGGGGGATTGGCCGGAGGGGATTTCGCTGCATGGATCAGCGCCGCCGCTTCCATCGTTGAGACATGGGCGATATGTATGTGGCAGCCCGCCCGCTTCCCCAGTTCTATGACCCGCCGGACGGCGTTGTTTTCCCCCATTCGGGACCATTCCGCTCGGGGCCGCCCCGCCGCTTGTGCCGCTTCCGCTTCAATACCGCCAAAATCGCAGTGACAGGAAACCGGTATCCCAAGCCGCCGGGCCTCGGCCATTGCCGCGAGGAACAGGCGTTCGTCGGCCAGGTCTTTGCCGTCTTCGGAGAGCATCAGCGGCAGCGCGCAGCCGGCGGGCAGGTTCTTGATGCCGGACAGTTCCCGGCCTTCCATGTTTTTGCTGAGGGACAAAACCGGATAAAGGTCGATAAGCCCCAGGGCGTCGGAGCGTTCCTTCAGAGACACGGCTTTTTCAAGGGTGTCAATCACCGGATTGGTATTCGCCATGCAGACCACGGTTCCGTAACCGCCGGCGGCGGCGGCCAATGACGCCGATTCGAGCGTTTCCTTTTGGGGAAAACCGGGATCACGGAAATGGGCGTGGAGATCGACAAAGGCGGGCATAAGAACGGCCCCGTCCCCGAAACCGCGTCCGTCAATTACCATGTCAGCGGAAGAGCCGGCATCGGCGGCGCCGGCCGCAAGCTCCCTGATAATGCCGTCTTCAACAACAAGCGTCCCGAACACATCGGCCGCTTCATCAACCATCCTGAAGTTTTTCAGCACAAGCCGCCGCAATTGTTACTCCGTTCACCTGTCCGGGAACCGCAGTTTCCGGACAACGCTATTACTTAAAATCAACCGCCGACTTTATTTCGTCACAGTATTCACAGCGGTAAGTCCGCATTTCGGGATTTTCAAGATGAAAAACGTGGGGAATGTATTTTTCCGTGGAAGTGATACAGCGGGGATTTTTGCATAACAGCACATCCTCGACCGTTTCGGGAAGCTGGAGCTTTATCTTTTCGGTGATCCGCTCATTCTCGATAATATTCACCGTGATATTGGGATCGATAAGGCCAAGCACATTAAAATTAATGGTGATCGTATTATCAATTTTAATAATATCCTTTTTCCCCATCCGCTTTGAACTGGCGTTTACCACAAAGGCGACGGTATACGAAGCCTTGTCTAGGCCCAGCCAGTCGAAGATGCGGATTCCCTGTCCAGCTTTAATATGATCGATAACAATTCCGTTTTTTATTTCGTCTATGTTAAGCATTTCACACTACCCCCAATATTGATGATAATAACGCCATCCGCACATACATTCCGTATTTCGCCTGCCTGAAATAAGCCGCTCTGGGATCGGCGTCCACTTCAACGGCGATCTCGTTAACACGGGGCAGGGGGTGAAGGATAATCATCCTGTTTTTCCCCAGGTCCATTTTTTCCCTGTTGAGCACATACGTGTCTTTAAGGCGGATATAATCTTCCTCATTGAAAAAACGCTCCCGCTGCACCCGGGTCATGTACAGCACATCCAGATGGGGCATGGTCTGTTCAAGGCTTTGGGTTTCGATAAATTCAACGTGCTGTTTGCGCAGCATTCTGGTAATGTATTCGGGAACGGCCAGTTCTTCCGGCGATATAAAGGCCATTTTGATTTTGTCGTAACGGGCAAGGGCTTTTGCCAAAGAATGAACGGTACGGCCGAATTTAAGATCCCCGCAAAAGCCCACGGTAAGATTTTTAATATCGCCCAAGAGCCGCCGTATGGTCAAAAGGTCGGTCAGCGTCTGGGTAGGGTGATGATGACCGCCGTCACCGGCGTTAATTACCGGCGCCGGCGAATAGCGGGACGCCAGCAGCGCCGCCCCTTCCTTGGGGTTCCGCATAACAATAATGTCGGCGTAGCTTGCCGCCATTCGCACGGTGTCCGCAAGGCTTTCCCCCTTGGAGACGGAGCTTGAGCCGGGATCGGCGAAGCCCAGGCAGCTGCCCCCCAGCCGCAGCATTGCCGCTTCAAAACTCAGGCGGGTTCTGGTACTCGGCTCGAAAAACAAGGTCGCCAGGAGCCTGCCCCGGCAGCTTTCCCGCAGGTACTTTTCATCCCGCTCTATCTTTTCCGCCAGGCAGAACAGGCTATCCATCTCCGCACGGCTGAAATTCCCCGGCTCAATCAGGGATCGTCCCTCCAGCATGTATCCTCCCGTGTACGCAAAAAAAAAAACCGCCCCTATAGGCGGTTTTCAGTAATCGATACTATAACACCACACGCGGTCCGCATGTTTCCACCCTACCATGAACGGACTTTGTATGACAAGGGGGCGTGCGGCTATACCGTACAGCAATTCGTAAGTTTATCACGAACACCACGAACGCCTGCTTCGCTGTTTTTTAATTCAACCTGAATTCTGTCTGTTTGGGGAAAACGGAAAAAGGCGCCGGTCACTCATGCCTTCCACCTTTTTATACTGTTCCTTCCGCAACAAATCTTCAGGAGGAGGCAAAAAATCAGCAATAACCTCACCTTCGGCAATTTCCCTGGAAATGCTTTCAGGAGCTTCAGTGTAAACTACGTTTCTTTTGTTCATATTT
>JAISYA010000149.1 GCA_031270205.1 Treponema sp. | reverse complement strand
CGCGGAGGCTCATTACGGAAACGGGCGGTCATAGAATCAGTCATTGTTCATTGCCCATTGTTCCGCGGCCGAGGAGGCTTAAAGCCAGGTCCACTTCGGAAAGACTTAAGCCCAGGCGGGAAGCGATCCCGGCGGGGGGAAGGCCCCCGGCAGCCAACTCGGCGATTTGCGCTTTAAGCGGGGGTTTCGCGGCGGGGGCAGGCGGGGGGGAGCGCTTTCCGCCGGCCTTTGCCGTATGCTCCGGGGCGGCCCCTCCAGGCGGGGCGGAAGGAGATGTGGTTTGCGCCGCGTTCTCAGGCGTCCCTGTCCGCGCGGGGGCCGTCCCGGGCGGGCCGGGCCGGACATCCTGGCCGGGAGCTTCGCGGATGCCCCTGCCCAGGCTTGAGTAAAGGACCGCGCCGCTGCGGCCGCGTTCCAGTTCTCGCGCGTAAACGGCGATGCGCTTGTCCGTATCGTCCAGCAGGCTTTTGAGAGTCTTTATCCGCTCTTCAACCAGCAGGGCGTCCCGGTCAGTGGCGGCGTCTATCTCGGCGATAAGACGGAGTACCTCGGTACGGTATTCGGCCAACAGTTCCTCCGCTGCGGTGCGGCGCTTGATATAGCCGCGGAAATACAAAAAGAAAAAACAGCAGAGTATAAGGCTGGCGGCTGAAAGAATGTCCGTTATGTTCAAGAGAGCCTCCGCTCACGGTGTCCGGCCGGCCGGCCGCGTTTTGTCTCAAAGGCTGATATCAATATTCCTGCCAAGGCGGGGGTCGCGGATAACCGACGGCTGCGCCGCTTCTTCCTCCCCTTCTTTGGCCGGGCCTTCGCCCTTTTCCCCCTTGCCTTTGGCGGGAGAGTCCTGCCGCTGCCCGCGGTCGTTTACCTTTTCCGCGCCGTCTCCTGAGTCCTGGGCCTCGTTCACTTCCTGAATGTGCTCCTCGGTTTTCCGCTGGAGCTGGACGCCCTGCAGGGCCTGCTGCACGGCCAGTCCTTCCCGCTGGGCGCTCTGGGCCTTTCCCACCTTGTCCACCTGCGTGAACAGGGCCTGGAGGTCAATCGGTTGTATAGCCATCGGGGCCCTTCTGTATCGCCTCGTCGGGCTCTTCGTACTTTACCATGCGTATGAGGCCGTCTTCCAGCACAAAGGTAACCGCCCGGTAATCGGCGTGCACATCCTCCCGCGCGTCGCGTATAAATATCCGCACCCCCGGATACACCTTCGAGGACGCCGATACCCGCCCGCGCACGGTAAGGCCGTTCAGCAGTTCCCCGGTCTTCTGTATGCCCGCGATGGCCTTCTTCAAATCGCCGATGAGAATCTGCCGCCTTTCCATCAGCTCTTTCATGTTCGCTTCTTTGTCTTCGGGCAGGGACTTGCGCTGCTTCTTGATGTTGATCAGGGTTTGGAGATTCAGCTTAATGTCCTCAAGCTCTTTTTCCAGCGCTTCTTTTGACACGGTGAACCTATCGAGTTCTTCCTTGGTCTTCGGGTCGAAGCCCACCTCGCAGACGGTTTCCGTCCCGCTGGTGGGATTGCCCAGCACCTTGGCGTTGATCTCTTCGCGGGCGCGCAGGCAGCCGCCCATGATATGGGCGCGCTTGCCCTGGCAGATGATACGGTTAAGGGCGGTTACACGGGAGTTGATGATGCCGTCGGAGGCAATCACCATGTTCCCCGACTCCACGTCGGCGTTCTCAATGAAGCGCGCCCAGACGGATCTGCCTGCCCTGACGCTGCCGCCGCTTTTGCCGTTAATTCCCTGGTGGATGATGATGTCGCCCTCGGCGTCCAGTTCCGCCCTTGCAACGGTCCCGTTCACTTCGATATTTCCCGCGGCTTTGACGGAAAAGCCGTCTTCCACGTTTCCATTGACGATCACGGTGCCCAGGAAAATGATGTTGCCGGTTTTAAGGTTCACGTCCCCCCGCACGGTGTACACCGGCTCGACATTGATTTTGCCGTTCAGCATCACCACCTGGCCGTTTATGTCGGCGATGACGGTGTCGTTGTCATCATTCGCGTGGACGTTTTTTCCCAGGGGGAGGCTCGTGTCCCGGCCGTCTTTGGCGGGGATTCGTTTTCCCGTAACGGTTTTACCGGGAACGCCTTTTTCCGGGGGGATCTTTTTCGCCAGGGGCTGGCCTTCCACCACATTCTGAATGATATTAAGCTCCTTGAAATCCACCTTGCCATCGCTTCCTTCCCGCAGGCGCGCCTTGGACTGATTGGTTTCAAAGTTGTACTGGATATAGGCATCCCTGCCGTCCATGGGCTTTAGGCCCTCGGCGGCTTCCACCTTTTCCCGGTACACGGGCCGGTCGGCAAAATCGAGCAAAAAGTCTTCTTTTATGCCGTAAGTTATCCGGTGGCTTTTGAGTAAAGCAATATAATTCTCCTGGGTAATATCGCAGCCGCCGGCGCCGGGGCGGGTAACCTCCATCAGGGCTTTCATTTCGTTTTCGGCGATTTCTACCGCCGCCATGCTGTCGTTGACCGGCTTGTGATCAAAATCGCCTACTTTGACATATTCGCCCTCGGCCTCTTTAATCAGTTGGCCGACCAGGGCCTCGTCAACATCCTTCACGCCCCGGCCCAGAAGTTCGTGTATGGCGTGGGCTTCCAGCGCTTTCCTGCCCTTGCCCACCGGCGCGGTAACTTTAAGAAAAGCCCCCTCGGGGCGAAGCTGCACAAAGGAGTCTCCGTCCTTATCCTTAATGACGGGCTTCTGCGCCGCGAGCGGATCGATGAATATATCTTCCTGAAATTTTTCTTTTTCGATAAGTACCCGCTCGTAGGCCCGGATTTTCCAGTCTTTTTTTCCCGTTCCCAGAAATCCGGCGGAGCCTTTTTCGGTGATCTCATATTCAAGCCGGCGTACTGGTATATCCAAAAGCAGCGCCGCCTCGGTCACGGCGGTTTCCAGCGTGGGACCTGAGGCGTCAACCGCTTTTATGTTCCGGTCTTCTTTTAATTGTTCCCTGAGGATATCCTGCAGCCGGACAAAATCAACCACGATTACCTCCGTAAGGCGTTACACGATACCTTTGCGGACATTGGTGAGTTTTGATCTGAGATGCGTTATGGCTTTGGTATGCAGCTGGGAGACCCGTGATTCGGTAACTTCCAGCACCCGTCCTATATCTTTCAGGGTGAGGTCCTCGTAATAATACAGGACGAGGATTTTTTTTTCTTTGTCGGGAAGTTCGTTGATAAATTTCACAATCACGCGGCGTATCTCGTCCTTTTCAACTATTACATCGGGGTTGAGGCTTGAGGGGGATTCAATGCTGTCCCCGATAGAGACCTTGTCGTTTTCATCGCCTGAAAACCACACATCGTTCAGCGAAAGAATCGAAGTGCCGGAAATTTTCTGAATCGTTTTGAGGTATTCGGCCTCGTCCATTCCCATTGCTTTGGCGATTTCCCGATCCGAAGCGGTTCTGCCTATCTGCGCTTCCAGGGCGCTGATGGCGGATTCAATTTCACGGGTTTTTTGCCTGATCGAGCGGGGCACCCAGTCGATCTGGCGCAGTTCGTCGAAAATCGCGCCGCGTATGCGGGTAACGGCGTAGGTTTTGAATTTCACGTTTTTTTCAGGATCATATTTGTCAATGGCATCGATAAGGCCGAATACACCGAAGCCGACGAGGTCGTCGAATTCAACGCTGTGGGGCATCCCTATAGCAACTTTACCGGCCACATATTTTACCAGAGGCGCGTATTGTTTAATAAAGGCTTCTCGTATCGCGGGATCTTTTGTTTTGCGGTACCGCTGCCAGAGCGCCTCTTCTGTTTCCTGCTCAGGGATAATGTTCCCCATAACTATCCTTTTTTAGCCTTTTCCAAAACCGTCCGTATGCCGGCGGCCAGTTCTTTGGCGTCAAAATCACCGTCTAATTGCTGCGTCTTCGCGCCGCCGTGACTTCGGACCGGCCTGGACGGCTCAAAAGCGGCAGCCGGCTGTTCAGCGGGGCTTTCCTCTTCGGCGTCGGTCAAAAAAGCCCCCGCCATGGCGTCAAGGTCCGGCAAAGCCCCCAGATCATCCCCCTCGCCAACGGTAACCGTAAAGGCCGGCCGGCCGGACGAAGGCCCGGAAGTTTCCGTGCCGTCCGTATCGCCGGCGCTCCCCCTGTTGTCCTGTTCCAGTTCTTCAAGAACAGCGCTTCCTCTCTCAGTATAACCTTCTTGCGCCGTCTGGTCTATACCTTGTCCGCGAGAGGCCGCGTTTGAGGCCCCTTCCTCCGCCGGATTGCCGTCGCCGGATAACAGGGCGGAAATATCTCCCAGTTCGTCGGAATTATCGGGCAGCGCGACGCCGTCTCCCAGGGTAATATTTACCCGCGAGCCGGGACGCCTGCCCTTAAGGGGGGTCGGCCCGTCCTCCGCAACGGATTCCGGACGCAAAAGTTCGGGAAGGTAATTATGGATCACAAAAGAGCATCCCAGGCCAAGGGCAAAGAAAAAGGCCATAAAAGCCCCGGCCCGGAGCAGCGCGATGAGAAAAATGACGCCGCTGAAAATTCCCACCAGGAGGGAAAGGATCAGCGCCGCACCGCCCGCGATAATGCCCCACTTTATATTATTAAACAAGTTTCCTCCCCTTTAAGCATCCTGGCCGAAGAATTTCCGCAGCATCGCGCCGAAACCGCCTGATTCCCGGGGTTTGTTTTTATCCAGCCGCTCCACAATATGCTGCACGCACTGGCTTGCCTTGCATTTGGGATCAACCACCATAAAGGGCTTCTGCCTGAGCACCGCCTGGGGCACCGCCTGATCGTCATAGATAAAACCCAGATAATCCACCCGGAGATTGAGGAACTGTCCGGCGATATTGATCATCCGGTCGGCCACGTTTTTTGCCTCGGCCGCGCCCTTTGCCCGGTTTACCACGAGTTTAAGCCCCATGTTAAGGGCGTTGTACTCGGTGGCGATGATCTTGATGATGCCGTAGGCGTCGGTTATGGCGGTCGGTTCCGGGGTGGTGATGATCACCGTGTCATCGGCGGCAGCGATAAAGTCGAGTACATTACTCGAAACTCCGGCGCTGGTGTCTATGATGATGATGTCCGCGCTGGAAAGCGTGTCCAGTTCACTGATAAAGTCCTGGCGTTCCTCATCGCCCATATTGGCGATTTGGGAAAAACCGGAAGCCCCGGCCACTATGGAGATGCCGTATTCGGTTTCCACAAGAATTTCGCGTATCGTTTTCTGCTTTTTAATCACGTGGTAGAGGTTGTATTTGGGGATCATGTTGAGCATGACGTTGACATTAGCGAGTCCCAGGTCCGCGTCCATGACCACCACTTTTTTCCCCAGGCGGGCAAAGGCCAGGGCCATATTCACCGAGAGGTTGGTCTTGCCCACCCCGCCCTTGCCGGATGTAACGGTGATGATCCGGGCCTTCTTGCCGTCCCGCCCCAAATCGCCTCTGCGTGTTTTCGGCGCTTCCACGTTTGATTTATCGCCTGATACATCAAACGAGTCGCCGGAAGCGGATGCGTCTTTTTTATGTCTCATAATTTCCCTCAGCTTTTCCGCCTGATCTTCCATGTTCAGCTCCAATGAAATTGATCTGTTTCGTCAACAGGAAAGCGCTTTTCCATTTTTTCCCGATTAACTTTGAATTCCTCAAGATTGATGAGAAAGCGGACTACGCCGGCTTTTATAATATCGCTGGGAACCGCCTGTCCGTTGGTTATATAAGACACCGGTTTTCCCCGTTCCGCAAGGGCGGATATCACGTTGCCTATGCGGCTCGTTTCGTCTAACTTCGTGAGTACCACCGAACGGTAATTAAAAGGCTCAAACTGCCGCAGGATATCTTCAATGTCGCTGGTCTTGGTACTTGCCGAAAACACGAGATGAATCTCGGCGCGGGACCCGCATGCGTCAAGAAGCTCTTTCATCTCGCCGAGCTTGGCCGAATCTTTGGGGCTTTTGCCGATGGTGTCCACGAGGATCAGATCGGTCTCTTCCGAATACAGGGCAATTTCTTTTTTGAGATCCCGGCGGTTTACTATATATGAAACAGGAAAATCCATGATCTCCCCGTATTTTATGAGCTGTTCCTTTGCGCCGATACGGAACGCGTCGATGGTGACCAGCCGCACCGACATGGGGGAACGGCCCGAATGTTCGATCCCATAAATCGCCGCGAGCTTGGCTATGGTTGTGGTCTTGCCGACACCGGTAGGGCCGACCAGTACAAAAATCCTGCCCTTTCGTGCGGGGGCGGGATCATTGTAGATTTTGATGCTCTCCCCTATCCATTCCAGCAGGTGATCCTGAACCTCGTCAAAATCATCCAGTGTTTCAAGGGGCAGTTCCTTTCTGGCCCGCTCAAGCATCCCGTTGATATAGCGCTCGGAAAAATCGTTCAGCTTGAGCAATTCCGCCGCCCGGAGCAGGCTCGGATGCTCATCTCTCCTGGGGCCGCCGGATTCAATTTTTTCTTTTATCTCCCGCAGCTCGTCAAGTATCTGCCGGGATGTATCTTTTCCGCCCATGGCAGCGGCCTGCGCCGCGATTTGATCCGGATTTTTACCTGCGGCAATGAAAAACTTCTTTTTTTCCTCAAAATTGAGCGGCGCGGGCTGCGCCGCAGACGAGGAGGGAGGGGAACTGCCTGGCTCGTAGGGCTGGGGCAGAGGCGGTCTTAAAACCGGGGGAATATAAAATTCAAGTTCAACGCCCTCATGGGTAAAAAGCCCCAAAAAGCCCCCCATGCGTATTTTTTTTTCCCGCACAATGGTAAATCTCGGCCCGTATTTTGCCGTTATCTTGCCGGCGCAGTCTCCCCGGCTGGCGCCCTGCTCAACCAATAGCTCCATTTAGGCCCCCCGCGGAATTTTCGTTTTTGTTTTCCAGTCTGATCACGCCCACCGCTTCGGGAATAATACCGGGAACAATTTCCGGAACGGAAAGCACCGCCAAATCCGGCAGTTCCCTGTCCGTGGAATTTTTTACAAGGAAACGGGCCGCCTCCGAACAGAGAACAACCGGCATCCAGCCTTTTGCCCTGACCGCCGAAGCCGCCCTGCTGACCGCCCTGATCCATGCCTGCTGGCCCGGCGGGTCCATGGCCGCCACAATCCCCGACGGGGTTTCATACTTGCTGTCAATAATTTTTTGCTCAAGTTCGGGATCAATCGTGAGTACCCGCAGCCTGTGGTCGTCGGCGTACTGGTGGCATATCTGGCTGCCCAAAGCCTGCCGCGCTTTTTCGGTGAGGAACCAGATGTTTTTTGAAACCGGCGCGTAATCGGCGATAGCCTCCAGGATCGAAACCATATTGCGGATGGACACCCGCTCCCTCAAGAGGGCCTGGAGCACTTTCTGAATTTCCACTACCCTCAGGCCCCTGCCTTCGCGCAGCACTTCGTCCACCACCGCGGGATACTCTTTGCGAAGGGTTTCAAGGATAGCCTGGGTATCCTGCAGGCCGAGAATATCCGCGGCGTGCCGCCTGATAATTTCGGTTAAATGGGTGGCGATAATTGAGGGAGGGTCAACAACGGTGTAACCGGCCCGTTCGGCTTCGTCCCGTCTGTCCTCGCTGACCCAGAGGGCCGGAAGCCCAAAGGCGGGATCGACCGTTTTTTCACCGGAGAGTTCCTCGCTTACCGTGCCGGGGTTGATACAGAGGTAGTGGCTCATGCGTATCTTTCCCCTGCCCGCGTCAATGCCTTTGATCTTGAAACAGTACTCCGAAGGCTCAAGGATCATGTTGTCCTGGATCCGCACCTTGGGGATCACCAGGCCCAGGTCGAGGGCGGACTGCCGCCTGACGCCCTGGACCCGTTCCAAAAGCTCGGCGCCTTTTTCTTTATCGACCAGGGGGATGAGGCCGTAGCCCAATTCCAGCGAAAGGGCGTCCAGGGGAACCACGGGCGATATTTCGGCGCTTTCGGTTCTTTCTTTTTTCGCCCCGGTTTTTGTCATCATCTCGTTGAAATCGGCCGCTTTCTTCTCCCTGCGGCCGATTCTGAAAGCGTGGAAGGCGACGAGCGCCGCCATGGGAAGCAGCACATACCAGGGGAAGCCCGGCAGTACCGCGAGGAACACCAGCACGCCGGCGCATATCCAGTAGATTTTCGAGTAACGAGAAAAAATCTGCTCAAACACCTGATCCGAAAGATTGCCAACGGCCGCGGCTCTCGTTACCACAATACCCATGGCGGTGGAAACCAGCAGCGCCGGAAACTGGGAGAGAAGCCCGTCGCCGATGGAAAAGCCGATGTAATTGCTCACCGCGTCTCCCAAAGGCTCGCCGTGCATTGCCACGCCGATAATAACGCCGCCCATCACATTGATCACGGTGATAAAGATTCCTATCTTAACGTTACCCGAAATAAATTTACTCGCTCCGTCCATCGATCCGTAAAAATCAGACTCTTTTTGAACCTGGGCTTTTCTCCGCTGGGACTCTTCCTCACTGATCGAACCGGAACTGTATTCGGTCTCAATGGCCATCATCTTGACCTGCATGCTGTCCAGAGTGAAGCGGGCCGCCACTTCGGAAACCCGGGTAGCGCCTTTGGTGATAACTACCGCCTGCACCGCGATAATAATGATAAAGATAATAAAGCCGACAACGATACCTTCGTTACCGCCGGAGCCGACCACAAAGCTGGAGAATGCCCGGATCATCCTGCCGTTAAAACGCGCTCCCTGGGTAAGGATCAGCCGCGTGGAGGAAACGTTCAGCGCCAGACTGAACACCGTGGCAACCAGCAGTATGGTGGGGAAAAGGTTAAACTCGGTGGGCTTCTGGGTGTAGAGCACGATGAGCAGCACGAGGAGTGAAAATATTATATTAATCGCCATCAGTGCGTCCAGGAGTACCGTGGGCAGGGGGAGAATAAGCATAACGACGACGGTCATCACCGCCACGGCGGGGAAGCTGTCCTTTAGGGTATTGAGGAAATTCCCCGCTGCCCTCTGATTATTCACGCGAGCCGCGTCAGCCATTAATACTTCTCCTTATAATCATCCCGCACCTCACGCGCTCATGCTCCGCGCCTTGCGCAGCTCGTTGATGGCGTATACTTTGCTCAAAATCGCCGCCACCGCCGTGAAATACGCTTCGGGGATAATGTCGCCCACACTGGTTTCGCGGTACAGCGCCCAGGCAAGGGGCTTGTCCTCTACCAGGGGCACGCCGTTTTCCCCGGCGATTTCCCTGATCCTCGCGGCCATTTCGTCTGCGCCCATGGCGCTGACCATAGGCCCCGCCATGCCGGGCCGGTACTCCAAAGCGACCGCCAAATGGGTCGGGTTCGTAACAACCACATCGGCCCTTGGAACGGTAACGGCGATGTTCTGTCTGAGCAGGTCCCGAAAGCGGCTGCGTATTCTCGACTGGATCTGCGGGTCCGCCTCGTACATTCTCATTTCTTCCTTCAATTCCTGCCGGGACATTTTGTTCCGTTCCCTGAAACGCCAGCGCTGAAACATGTAATCGGGAATCGCGATGATCAACATCAAGAGCGCGCTGATAATAAGCATCCGTATGGCCAGGGAGGCCACGGTTCCCAGGCCGATCCACAGACTCGCCTTTTGCAAATTGATGAGTTTGTTGATGTCGGCGCGGATCAGGAAAAAAGCCACCGAGCCGATAATCGCCATTTTGATAATGGACTTGAAAAAGTTAAAAAGCCCGTCAACCGAAAACAGCGTCCGCGTGAAATACTGCCCCACTTTGGGTATCATTTTGGTCAAATCCGGAACAAGGGGCTTTGTGGTAAAAAGAAAACCGGTCTGCACTATGTTGGAAAAGATCGCCGAAAATACCGCCACGGCAAGAATGGGCAGGGCAAGCCGCGCCAGATAATTAAAAAACGCCGACGCCACAATGCCGTCTTTGGTTGGATCAAGCTCCGTTACCCGCAGGAAAAAAAAGCGGATCATATCCACGCAGGTGCGCAGCATCGACGGCGCAAGAAAGAGCAGCATCAGGGCCGGCAGGAGCAGCGTTAAAGCACCGGTCAGTTCCTGACTTTTTACAACCTGGCCTTCCTCGCGGAGCCGCTGGAGTTTATGCTCGGTCGGCGGCTCGGTCCTGCCGTCCGCCTCGTTATCATCGGCGAACCATTGCAGATGAATCGCCGCCGCCGCGGCAAGAGACTGCCGCTGCTGTTCCGCCAGCCACAACCGCATCACAGCCCGCCTCCCCCGGCTATTTGCCGGCCGATTTGGGTATAGAGGCTTTCAATGCTGCTAAACCCCGAATCTATTACACGGGCAAAAGCCTCGGTCATAAAGGGAAGCGAGCTAAAGAGGAGAAGAAAGGCTACGGTGATGGAAATGGGGAAGCCCTCCGAGAGAATGTTGATCTGGGGCGCGGCTTTGGAGATAAGCCCCGTTGCGAGTGACGTAAGAAACAGGGCGCCCAAAATCGGCAGGGAAATAACCATGGCGTCCATAAAAAGCCGCGAAAGCCCGGCGGTGATCATCACCACTACCGGCTCCCTGCCTTCAACCAGCCCGGCAACGTTGAGCGTCTGCACCGAGCGCCAGAAGCCGCCCAGGAACAGTTCCCTGAACCCGCCGATGGAAAGGAAGACCAGCATTGACACCAGGTTGAGGTACTGGCCCATGAGGGGGTTTTCGATCTGCGACAAAGGATCAAAGGTTTCGGAAGCGCCGAAGCCCATTTGCAGGGAGAAGAACTGACCGGCCGTTGAAAACGCCGCGAAAATTATGCTGAGGAAAAACCCGGTGATAAGGCCGATAACGCCCTCTCCCAGAATCAGCAGAATAAAACCGAGGCTGAACGGCTCATAGCGGAGATCGGCCAGCCCTCCCATTCCCGCGGAAAACGCCTCGGCGGAGGGCATGACGGCGAAGGCGGCGAAACCCGCCAAAGCGAGCTTTGCCGCCTGCGGAATGGCGTCCGAAGACAAGAGCGGCGCGACTTCGATCATGGCAAGCGCCCTGGCGGCGATAAGGAGAAAGACCGGGCCGTAGCCGAGAATATTCTGCAAGACCGCGTTGTCTATCATTCGGCTACCTCGCCATTTCCGGGATTCGCCGGAACAGTTCGGTGGTGTATTCCCCCAGAGAGGTGAACATCCATCCGCCCAAAAAAGCAAGCATCAATAATATAGCAAGCACCTTGGGCACAAAGGTAAGGGTCTGCTCCTGTATTGAGGTCGTGGCCTGCAAAATCGCCACGACCAGGCCGACAATAAGGGCGGACAGGAGCAGGGGAGAAGCAAGAATCAGCACCTCCAAAATCCCCTGCCGTAAAAGGGCGGTCACATCGCCTATACTCACGCCGCCCCCTACACAAATGAACGGACCAGTTGATCCGTCAGCAGTCCCCATCCGTCAACAAGGATGAAGAGAATAAGTTTGAACGGCATGGAGATCATCACCGGAGGGAGCATGATCATACCCATGGACATGAGGGCGCTTGCAACCACCATGTCGATAACGATAAAGGGAATAAAAAGCAGTATCCCGATCTTGAACGCCACGGTAAGCTCGTTAAGAATAAAGGCGGGTATCAGCACATAGGTAGGAACATCCGCCAGCGTGTCGGGCCGGTCCAGTCCGCGCATCTGCATAAAGAGCGTAATATTCTCCGGCCGTGACCGCATCTGGCTGTACATAAAAAGCCGTAAAGGGGCCTCCGCCTCACGGTAAGCGGTATCCACCGAAATCTCCCCGGCGGACAGCGGCCGTACGGAGTTGGTATAAATCGTGTTAAAAGTGGGCCACATGATGAACAGCGTCATAAAGAGGGAAATCCCCATAAGCACCTGATTGGGCGGTACCTGCTGCAGCGAAAGCGCCCGCTTGATAAAATCCAGCACAATGGAAATCCGCAGGAAGCTCGTCATCAGGATGATAATACTCGGCGCGAGGGAAAGCACGGTGAGCAGCAAAAGGAGCTGCAGGGAAAAAGCCACTTCCTGCCCGGTAGCCGGATTGCGCACCGTAAGATCGATAAAGGGAATCACCGGCGGCGGGGCCGGCGTGGGAATATCCATCGTCCCCTGCACGGACATATCGGGGAAAGGCGCCGTCTGGGCTTCCGCCGGAAGCGGGAGCAAAAAGCCCAGCCCCACAAAAAAGGCCGCCCGCAATATCCGCTTCATCTCAACCCCTTCAGCCGCTCGCGGCGTTTGCGGATAGTATCCGCGCCCGGCGCACCTGACTCAACCGGCACGCCGGAGTCAACCGGCGCACCCAGCCGGCGGAGCATGGCCCGGAAATCAAGGAAACGCCCCGGCGCGCTTTCCGCGCTTTTGCGGGAATCTTCAAGGAACATCGCGTTGAGAATATCCTTGTCCTCGATTTCGGCGATAAGATTGACGCCGCCTTCGCCCGCTCCGACAAGCCAGGCCTTTGAACCCACAGCGACAATATGCACATAGCGGTTGGCACCCAGGTGCGCGCCGGCAAGTATTTTAAGGAACGGGTTCCGTACTTCGGCGCGGCGGGAAGAACGTTTAATGAAGTACACCGCGCCGTAAATGGCCGCCGCCGCCAGGACAAGGGTCAGCAGCATTCTAAAGATGGTTCCGGCCGATGAGACTGGCGCCGCCGGCGGGCCGGTTTCAGCGTCTTCAAGAAGCAGGGCCTCCTCGGCGGCCCTTATCGGATCAGAGGGATCAGCCTCCGCCGACTCAGGGCCGGCATCCACCGACGTCTCCTGCTGGGCGAAAACACGAGGATTGATTAAAAACAGGCACAGGCCCGCAAGGAGCGCTGCAAACAACGGGCGAATCGCGCCGCAAAATAAGTTCAGTTTCCCCTCCCAAGTGCAAACTGATAATTCCGTCCGCAAGCCAACGGGCGCACGAACAGACTTTATTATATACCAATTATGGGAATTGTTTCAATAGAAAGATTGAAAAATACGGGAATTTCGCATTAAACCACGGCAGGCTTACCGCCGTCCCTTCAAAAAAGACTGTAGCATTTGTCCCAATGTGTGGTATTCTAAGGTTGTCATGTCTATAGTAGTTGAGCATGAAAAGCGGCGGAAGGAAATTCTCGAAAAGGCCCTGGATGTTTTTATGGACGAGGGTTTTGAGGACGCCACGTTTCAAAAAATCGCCGATCGCTGCGGCATTACCCGGACTACCCTGTATATTTATTTCAAGCACAAGAAGGAAATTTTTAACTACAGTATCAAGCTGCTGCTGTTGAAGGTGGAAGAAGACATCCAGCGGATCCGCTCCGACACGGGCCTGAACAGCGTCGAAAAAATCACCAAAGTGCTGCTGGATATTTTGCGGCGGCTGGAAGAAAACCGGCGGCTCCTTTTGGTGATTCTTGATTATCTGCTGCACCTTTCAAAAACCGGCGCCAGTCCCGAAACCCGAATCCGCCGCCGTACCCTGAGACTGCGGCACATTCTCTCGTCCATGGTGATTGAGGGAATTAAAGCCGGCGAGTTAAACCCCGTGAACATTAAAACCGCCGACGATTACCTGTATAGTTTTATCGAAGCCGCCATTTTCCAACTGGTGATCATGAAACCGGAAACAGTGGGGAATTTACGGGAAGCGGTTGTTTTTGCGGTGAGGCAGTTCACCCGAAAGAAAGATGCGTAACGCCTCAATTATTCTGAATTATCCTGAATTGAAAATGAGCAATGTTCCTGAATCGGTCATTTGAAAGTCTGGTTTAATACACCGGGCCTGCTCCGCGAAGGCTCATTAAACCTACTGGTAAAGAGGGGGGCAAGGCGCTAAAATGAAAATGCGATGGGCAGAATTATTACGGAAAAACTGGAAACCACGGGGCAATATTTCGCTTTTCTGGGAGAGCTGTGCCGCTGTATGGTGAGGCGGCCTTTCCGTGTCGGGCAGTATTTTGCCGAAATAGAACACCTGGGGATCAATTCCCTTTTTGTGATAATTCTTTCCGGGGGGGCGATGGGGATGATTTTCGCCCTGCAAATGGTAACGCTGCTTTCGGATTTTCAGGCGGAAATCGGTACCGGCGCGGCGGTGGCCGTGGCTATGGGACGGGAGATTGCCCCGGTTATTACCGCGCTGATGCTTATCGCGAAAAACGGCTCCGCAATGGCGGCGGAACTGGGAACAATGCGGGTTACTGAGCAGATTGATTCCCTGGAATCCATGTCGATCAGCGCCGCGCATTACCTGGTGCTGCCCAAAGTGGTGGCCTCGTTTCTGGTGTTCCCCATTTTGACCCTGCTGGCCGACATGGTGGGAAGCGCGGGGGCTTTTGTCGTTTCCGTGTCCCTGTACAATATTGAGGGCGCGGGCTATCTGGATTATCTGTTCGATTTTCTCAGTCCCAGGGATGTTTTTATGGGCCTGATAAAATCCGCGGTGATGGGCCTTATCGTTTCCACGATCTGCTGTTTTACCGGACTCAAGGCTTCCCAGGGCGCGAAAGGAGTGGGGGACAGCGCCACCAAGGCGGTAGTGGCATCGTCGGTTTCGATACTCGTGGCGGATTACCTTCTGACCACGATTATACTGAGGTTTATTTACCGATGAGCGAAAGACCGGGCCTGGCCCCGGCCGCCGGGGCGGCGGGCGGCGGCGCGCGCCCTCCACAGAATCCTGGCAGTTTGCGGCGCCCCGCGCATTATAATCCCCAAAAACCGCCTGAAGGCGATTTACCCTGCAAACCGCGAAAGGATCCGCTTAATTGGGGATTTTTTTGCGTTTTTCCTGAAAGACTGCAAAAAAACCCACAGGCGCAACAGGCTCCTGGCCAGGCGGCGAAAGTCCCGCGTCTTCCGCAACATTCCGGTCAGACGCTTAAAGCCCCGCAGGTTCAGCAAAATCCCAGGCAAACGGAGAAAACTCCGCAGATTATCCGTACCGAGAAACTCTCCAAATCCTTCGGGACCAACGCCGTGCTGAAAGAAGTGACGCTGGGCATTCCGGAAAAAAAGATCAGCGCCGTTATCGGCCAGAGCGGTACGGGCAAAAGCGTTCTTTTCAAAACCATTATGGGAATGCTTAAGCCCGACCAGGGGCGGGTGTGGTTCAGGGATACCGAGCTTACCGCGCTCAAGCCGAATGACTTGATTGCAATGCGCCGCCGTTTCGGGTACTCTTTTCAAAACGCCGCTTTGTTTGACTCCATGACCGTTGGAGAAAACCTGGCCTTTCCCCTGCGGGAAGTGCTGCGGATCAGAGACCGGGGGGAAATCCGGCGGAAAGTTGCGGAGATGCTGGAATGGATAGAACTTCCCGGTATCGAAGCGAAGCGGCCCGACGAGCTTTCCGGCGGGATGCGGAAACGGATCGGCGTGGCGCGCGCGCTCATCATGCAGCCTGAGGTGCTGTTTTTTGACGAGCCTACCACGGGCCTTGATCCGGTGCTGTCGGAAACGATTAATAATCTGGTGGTGCGGGTGAACAGGGAACTGCGTATAACCTGCGTAATGATCACCCACGATATTCCGGCGGCTTTCAGAATTGCCGATAAAATCGCCTTTCTGGATCAGGGCTACATTATAGCCGAGGGAAGCCCGAAAGAAGTGGCGCTCTCAAAGCGCGATATGGTGCGGGACTTTTTGCGGATTTCATTCAGTGAGTTGAAGGTATGAAAGAATGACGCGCTACGTTAAAATCGCCCTGTTTTTCATCGTCCTTGGCTGTGCCGGCGCCGCCTATATCATTGTCTCCGCCGACGGTCTCAGTGATTTTAACACCCAAATGTACGAAGTGGTTCTCGACGACGCCACCGGCCTTTCGACCCGCTCCAAGATTTACCTTGCCGGCGTGGCGGTAGGCCGGGTCAGGGGCATTACCCTGGCGGAAAACGAGGCCGTTCTGCGGGTCGCCTTCCTCAAAAACATAGAAATACGGGAAAACGCCCGTCTTTCCCGCAAGTCTTCCTCGATACTGGGAACCTCGGTGCTCAGCCTTGAACCGGGCGGGGAGCCAAGCCCGGTTATCCCGCCCGGGGGCAGGATCGAATCGGAAAAAGATTCCGGCGATATCGGCGCCGTGATAGGCACGGTACAGGACCTGGGGGGACAGATCTCCCAGCTTCTCAAGGATTTCCAGGAAAACCAACTCGCGCTGCTGTCGATTTCCCTTGAAAACTTTAATTCAATCGCCCAAAAAGTCAACGAACAGTCCGGCGCGGAACTGGAACGGGTGTCCCGTATTCTCGAATCGGTGGCGCTCATAACCGGGCGGGTGGAGCGGATTCTCGCCCAGGGTGAAGAAACCGGAATCGGGCCGGCGGCGGATGTCTATGCCACCCTTGAAAACATCCGCAAGATTACCGACGACATCCGCCAGGGCCAGGGCAACGTGGGCCAGGCCCTGTACGACGATCAACTGTATTCCGGCATTCTTTCCACGGTCCAGGAGATTGACGTGGCGGTACTCAAGCTCCAAACCGCGCTTGACTCGATCAACTCGGTGGCGGAAAGCGCTGAAACGGTGATCGAAGACGCCGGGGTGATCGTGGAACGGGCCGTGGGCCTGGGCATTGAGGTGGACACATCGGGCAGCTACAATGTGCTGGCCAGGGAAGTGCAGGCCGGCGCCTCGATCCGGCTGACCCCGGCGTCGGACGACCGCTGGTACCGGATAGGAGTTTCCTCGATTCCCGACGGCATCGCTACCCGCACGGAAAAAAGAACCACCGACAGCGGAGGCAGCACGGTGGAGCACATTACCGAAACCAAGTACTCCACATTCGCGGTTGACGCGGAGCTTGCCCGCCGTTTCGGTTACGTGACCATCCGGGGCGGCCTGTATGAAAACACCGCCGGCCTCGGCTTTGACATACAGCCGGTGCGCTGGGTCAGCGCTTCCGCCGAGCTTTTTAATTTCAGGAGCGGAGAAGCGCCCAACCTCCGGGGAACCATCACCTTCTATCCCTTCTTTGATCCCGATTCGGACAAGCCCTGGAACTGGGTTTACCTGAAAAGCGGCATCAACAACACCCTCAACGACAGCCGCGATTTCTTCCTGGGAGGCGGCATCCGCTTTGCCGACCGCGAGATCAAAGGCCTGGTCGGCCTCGTACCGGCGCTGAACAATTAGGGTTTGAGCCGCTTCCGCACAGAGAACTGTTCCGTACCCGGAACCAAGCCTGTTCCGTATGCGCTCAACAACCGCACGGCGCAAGCCGTGCGGATGACTAATGCAGCATAGCGTAGGCCCAGTGACCGCTCCTATATGCCATTGATCGCGGGGGCTGTAAACGAAGTGAAATAACGGTTGTCTTTTCAGGGTACCGGCGGACAGTTTTCTGTTCTTGTGGCTCGTTTCTGCGGTTATCCCTTTGCTCCCCCTCCCTACCCGCTGTTTTCCCCTCTCGGTTCCCCGGCAGGGACAGAGCTATCCCCAAAACAAGCGCGGAGTCTCTGAATAGGCTGGTGTCAGGATGCTTTTTGTTTTAACCGGTGCAGCGAGG
>JAISYA010000162.1 GCA_031270205.1 Treponema sp. | reverse complement strand
CGCCGTGGGATACAAAAAAAAGACCTTTTTCCCCACAATATCAGAAGGACTGTTTGCGTTACTCATATTCACAGTATAAACGCATATTCCATTTTTTTCAAGCGCTCAATAACCGCACGCCCGCAGCCGTGCGTTTACTGGGCGGTATCCCGATCCAATGCGGATCGGTATCCCGATCCAATGCGGATCGGTATCCCGATCCAATGCGGATCGGTATCCCGATCCAATGTGGATCGGTATCCCGATCCAGTGCTGATCGGAGTCCCGATCCAGTGGTTGATCGGGGTTCCGATCCAATGCTGATCGGGGTTCCGATCCAGTGCTGATCGGAGTCCCGATCCAATGCTGATCGGGGTTCCGATCCAGTGCTGATCGGAGTCCCGATCCAGGGCGCTATTGCTGCGCGGTTACCTTGAAGTCCGACTTCATGTCGCGGACTTCTTTCAGCGGCTTGCCCCCGCCGTGGGCCGAACTCATCGTAAAGATACGCAGGAAATACTCCGTGCCGGCGGTAAGCGTGGCGGGCACAATCACTTTCAGGGTCTTTGGCTCGTTTACCGGCACCACTTCCGCCTTGAGGGGCAGGCCCGACGAGGGCTGGAAGAACACGCCCATCTGCGCCTCGTGCGCCGCGTCGCTCTCGATCTTTAGCCCGTAGCCGCGGATGGTCAGCACATTGCCGATTGTGGCCCCTTCGTCAATCTCCCCGGTCTTCTCGTCAAGCGCCTCGGCGATAAGGCCGTTCTCCCCCTCAATGCCGTCAATCAGTACCTGGACGTTCCGCTCGATGTATTCGCGGAATTCTTTGGCCGGCCGCATGCGTATCGCCGGCTTCATCCCCTCGGCAAGGCCGATCTCCGCGCCCTCGTACTCGCCGGGCAGGCGTACTTTGGTGTTGAAAATCGGGATGTCGATCTGGTAGCCGTCCGCGGTAAGGTAGTAGATAAGCCGGCAGGCGGCCTCAAGCCCCTCCTCGATAACTTTGGGGTTGGTTTCGATGTTGTACACGTCCGCCTTGCTGGCCAGGCCGTGGATGTCCAGCTTGGTCTCGAACACGGCCTTAAGGTAATAGGGCTTTTTGGCCCCCGGCAGATAGGCGTGGATGAACTTGGCGATGATCTTGTGGATCAGGTCTTTTACGACAAAGTCAATTGCCATGATTTCCTCCTTTGCCGCCGCAAGCGGCGGCTGGAGTTTGAGGGCATGCGGCGCTGTTTCCTGTCAGCGTGTTGTCCGGGAGCCCTCAAACTCCACTATTAAAAATAAAAAAGCCGGTACGCCCCCGTGCGGAAGCGTCCGGCGTTTTTGCGCGGATACGGAAGGAGCGCGGCCCTGTGGGCAGAGTCGTCTCCCGGAAAAAGATTTAGATGAGGATATACAGAGAGAGAGAGAGAGAGAGAGAGAGAGCAAAAACCGTGCCAAAAGAGGGGATTATGCGATACAAAAGGTACAAAACGCGCTCGTCCTGGTCCTTTACCATGTACACTTCCTTTTTGCTAACGTAAGTACCATAGTATGGGTTTCAAGAACTGTCAAGCGGTTTTTTCACCCACAAATATTTCAGTTGCCAAAGTAAAGATGCCGATGTATGATACAGAGAACCTGATTTTGGAGCGGCATCCTGGTGAAAGGCTTTTTTCGGAAAAATAGCGGGTCTCTTCCCCTGCTGGCGCTGATTTTGTGCCTGTTTCAGTTTTTTTCATCTTTTGCCGTTTATTTTTCGGGGGAAGGCGCGCGGGCCGTTTTAGCTGCCCTTGGCCGCCTTGTTCCGGCCGTTGCGGGGCGGGAACAAGGCGAAGCCCCGGAAGGCGTAGGCGGCGGTACCGTGCTGGACATGGTAATTTCCGAAAGCGACGGCATCGCGGCTCTGGTCGAGGAGGAGGCAAGTCTTGAAGCGGCCAGCTTCCAGGCCGGCGTACTTGAGCCGGAATCCTTCTCCAAGCCCCGGCTGCTGCTGTACGATACCTACACCGTCCAGAAAGGGGACACCATCGGCGACCTGGCCGCCGCTTTCGGCCTTAACCTGGACACCCTCATTTCGGTAAACAACATCAAAAGCACCAGGCTGCTGCAGATTGGGCTGAGGCTGAAAGTCCCCAATCAGGACGGGATTTTCTATACCGTCAAAAAGGGCGACACGCTGGAAAGCATCGCCGAAGAATACAAGACGGAACCCCGGACCATTCAGATTGTCAACGAGCTTTTTTCAGACGCCATAAAGACCGGCGCGGACCTTTTTATTCCCGGCGGCCTGCTTGACCCGGTAAACCTGCAGGAAATCAACGGCGATCTTTTTATGTGGCCCATACGGGGCTATGTTACCTCTCCCTACGGATACCGGCGCAGCCCCTTTACCGGAGTCCGCCAATTCCATTCGGGGCTTGACATCGGTTCGCCCCAGGGGACGCCCATCAGGGCCGCCATGTCGGGCCGGGTCAGCGCCGCGGGCACGGACAACGTTCTGGGCAATTATGTAGTGATAACGCATCATTCGGGCTACCGGACTTTATACGGCCACATGAGCGTGATCAGGGTCAAGTCCGGCGCTTATGTGGGAACCGGAGAGCGTATCGGCGATGTAGGCAGTACGGGCCTCAGCACCGGGCCGCATCTGCACTTTACCGTGTACAAAAACGGCGTTACGGTAAATCCCCGCGTCCTGATGAAATGAGGGAAGCCCAAAATGCCGCGCGGCATTGACCGCTGTCCGGCCTTTGCCGTATCATGGAACGGTGGCAGAGCGAAAAAACAGCGGCCGGAAGTCCGGCAAATCGAAAAATTCCCGCGCGTTGCCGGTTGCCGTCCTTTTTTGGCTGGTTTTTTGTATCGCGGTAACCGGGGTTTTTTTGGCAAACCGGGAAACCATAGCCAGGAATTTTGACATCATCACCCAGCGTTTGAATCTTTCCCCGGAAGCGGCTTCGGAAGACAATGCTGCGGAACCGGAGACTCCACCTGAGGCAGAGAGCGTCGCCACGCGGCCCGCGGAGACCCCGCCCGTGGAAGCTCCCGCGGCCCAGCCGGCCCTCCCCGCGCCGGAGCCGTCCGTCAAAAAGCCGGACGAGCAGCCTTCCCCCGTTGAGCCGCCCGAAAAACAGACGCCGGCCCCGGCCTCTGCCGCGCGGCCATCGTCCACCCCGCAGACGACCCCCCGGCCCGTTGAAACGCGGGAGCGGAATCTGTATTTTACCCAGGTGGGCGCGGACGGCGCTATTATCCGTTCCAGGGTTAGCAGAAAAATCGCCCTGTCCGCTTCCCCCATGCTGGACAGCCTCCAGGCGCTCCTGGCCGGCCCGGGCACCGATGAAAAACGCCGGGGCATGGTGAGCCTTATCCCCCCGAATACCCGGATACTCTCGGCCACCGTGCGCGGCGGCACCGCCTACATCAGCTTTAGCGAAGATTTCCAATACAATACCTACGGCGTGGAAGGCTACGCCGCCCAGCTCACGCAGATCGTCTGGACCGTCACCGAATTCCCCAATGTTACGGATGTGCAGATTCTTATCGAGGGAAGAAGGGTCGATTATCTGGGCGAAGGTATATGGATTGGAAGCCCGATTAACCGGGAATCACTGTAAGGAGCATAGTTATGACACAATTGAGCGGCTTTACTGTCCGCACCCAGGCGCAAAACGAATGGCTCAACATCACCGCCGATGTCGAAAAGGCCGTGGCCGCTTCCGGCGTGGGCGAGGGGATCTGCGTGGTCTTTGTACCGCACACCACCGCGGCGGTAACGGTAAACGAAAACGCCGATCCCGACGTTCCCCGCGACGTGGGCCTTGCCCTGGGCATAATCTCCCCCGACCTGCGGGAGTTCCGCCACAGCGAAGGCAATTCGGCGGCCCACACCAAGACAAGCCTCGTAGGGCCGTCCGTCACCCTGATCGTCTCGGGCGGCAGGCTGCTTCTGGGAACCTGGCAGGCCGTCTGGTTTAACGAGTACGACGGCCCCCGGACGAGAACTGTCCACGTGCGGGTGCTGGGAGAGCAATAATGCACCCGGGCGCTTGAACTTTATCGCAATCTTTGCTATATTATTGAAAACAGAGGCAGTTGTTACACTTTCCTCTCATTTTCCGGCCGGGACCGGAGTTCCGGTTTACGGAAATATATTAAGGAGTAAAAAATTGGGCGTCGACATTACCAGGATGCGGAACATTGGGATCAGCGCGCATATCGATTCGGGAAAAACCACGCTGTCTGAACGCATTCTTTTTTATAGCAACAAGATTCACGCCATCCACGAAGTCCGGGGCAAGGACGGCGTGGGGGCGACCATGGACCACATGGAGCTTGAACGGGAACGGGGGATTACGATCCAGTCCGCCGCTACCCAGGTAGAATGGAAGGATCACACCATCAACCTGATTGATACGCCGGGACACGTTGACTTTACCATCGAGGTTGAACGCTCCCTGCGGGTGCTGGACGGGGCGATTCTTGTCCTGTGCGCGGTGGGCGGGGTGCAGTCCCAGTCGATCACTGTTGACCGGCAGCTCAAGCGCTACCATGTGCCGCGCATCGCCTTTGTCAACAAGTGCGACCGGACCGGGGCGAATCCTTTCAAGGTGCGGCTGCAACTGCGGGAAAAACTGGGGCTTAACGCCGTGATGATACAAATTCCCATCGGGCTTGAGGACAAACTTGAGGGCATGGTGGACCTGATTTCCATGAAGGCGATCTACTTTGACGGTCCCCAGGGCGAAACCATCCGTTACGCCGAAATCCCCCCCCACCTTAAAGCCGACGCGGACAAATACCGTGAAGAACTCATCGACGCGGTTTCCATGTTCTCCGACCGGCTTGCCGAACTCTACCTGAACGGCGAGGCCGTCAGCGAGGACATAATCCACGCGGCGATCCGCAAGGGAACCCTGGCCGAACAGTTTGTGCCGGTGATGGTAGGTTCCGCCTACAAAAACAAGGGAATTCAACTGCTGCTGGACGCGGTGAACAACTACCTCCCCAACCCGACGGAAGTAAAAAACTACGCCCTCGACCTGGACCGCGGCGAGGAAAAAAAGGAACTTTCCGCCGACGAGAAAAGCCCCACCGTCGCGCTGGGCTTCAAGCTGGAAGACGGCCAGTACGGCCAGCTCACCTATGTGCGCATTTACCAGGGCGCGCTGAAAAAAGGCGACGAATTGCAGAACACCCGCGCCCGCAAAAAGTTCAAAGTGGGCCGGCTGGTGCGCATGCACTCCGACAGCATGGAGGACATCAGCGAAGGCGCGCCCGGCGACATTGTGGCCCTGTTCGGCATTGACTGCGCTTCGGGCGACACCTTCTGCGGCGGCGGACTCAACTACGCCATGACTTCGATGTTCGTGCCCGAACCGGTCATCTCCCTGGCGATCACCCCCAAAGACAAAAAAAGCGCGGATCAGATGGCAAAGGCCCTGAACCGCTTCACCAAGGAAGACCCCACCTTCCGCACCCACGTGGACAGCGAATCCAACCAGACCATCATCAGGGGCATGGGCGAACTGCACCTGGAAGTGTACATTGAGCGGATGCGCCGCGAGTACAAATGCGAGGTGGATACCGGTATGCCGCAGGTCGCCTACCGCGAAGCCATTACGCGGCGGGCGGAGTTCAGCTATACCCACAAAAAGCAGACCGGCGGTTCCGGCCAGTACGGGCGCGTGGCCGGTTACCTGGAACCCTGGGCCGGCGGCGTCTATGAATTTGTGGACATGATCAAGGGCGGCGCAATCCCCACCGAATATGTGCCGAGCTGCGACAAGGGCTTTAAGGAAGCGATCAAAAAAGGCAGCCTCATCGGTTTCCCCATCGTCAACATCCGCTGCGTAATCAACGACGGCCAGAGCCACCCGGTGGACTCCTCGGACATCGCCTTCCAGTCGGCGGCCATCGGCGCTTTCCGTGAAGCCTACGGCAAAGCGAAGCCCTGCATACTGGAGCCGATCATGAAAGTTTCGGTGGAAGGCCCCGCCGAGTTTCAGGGGAATATTTTCGCATCCATCAACCAGAGGCGTGGTATAATATCGGCGTCCAGCGAAGACGGAACTTTTTCCCGTGTCGAGGCCGAAGTTCCCTTAAGCGAGATGTTCGGCTATTCCACCGCGCTCCGCTCCCTTACCCAGGGCAAGGCGGAATTCACCATGGAGTTTGAAAAGTACGGCAAAGTTCCCCAGAGCGTTTCCGACGCCCTGATAAAGGAATTTGAAGAAAAACGGAAATAACAGAGGCTGTTCCAAAACTGAAGTTACGGAACAGGCTCAAAGAACAACGATAAAAGGGAGAGCAGTCGAAATGATTAAAGAAGAATTGATACGGCGCAGTCCGGTACGAATACTTGAACGCTCCATCCGCGGCGGGCTTAAAGCCGGGGAAATCGGCATTGTCGCCTCGCAGAGCGGCCTGGGGAAAACTTCGGTACTGGTGCAGCTTGCCCTGGACAAGCTGCTCCAGGCGAAAAAAGTGATTCACGTCTCTTTTACCCAGCATACCCACTATGTACTCGCGTGGTACGAGGATATCTTTGACGAGTTTATCAGCAAAAAGAATCTGGAAAACGCCGCGGACGTTAAAAACGAGGCGGTGAAAAACCGTGTGCTGATGAATTTCAACCAAGATGGGATATCCAAGGATCAGATATTGAAGAGCCTGCGGGCAATGATCATCGAAGGCGGCTTCAGGGCCGAGGCGATCATCATCGACGGTTTCGATTTTACCCGTATCAATCACGAGCGCTTTTCCGCCGTCAAGGACTTCGCGCGGGAAATGGGACTTGCAATCTGGTATAGCTGTACCGTACCGGGCGAAGGCCCCCAGTACGACAAGCATACTATCCCCCTGCTCGTCAAAGACCTGGCCGGCCTCATCGACGTGGTAATCGTACTGGAACCAAAGTCGGATCATATTGAACTTTCAGTTTCCAAGGACCGCGATTCCTACAACGCCGGGGCCATGGCAATGCGGCTTGATCCCAGGACCCTGTTGATTTTGGAAGGGTAAAGAAATGTAAACCGCCCGCCAGGGTATCGGCGTTTGCTATTTAAACTGATGAAATTTCCTGAAAACGGTAATGTTTTGAATAAAGAGGCTGTTCCAAAACTTCAGTTTTGGAACAGAAACCTTTAAAAAACGCAGTTTTGCAAGGCTTTAGCCTGAAA
>JAISYA010000074.1 GCA_031270205.1 Treponema sp. | reverse complement strand
TCGTTGGGTTGCGCCGGAACGGAGGCTCGTTCGACAGGAAGTTTTTTATACCCTCCCCCGCGCAAGCGGGTTCTTTGGCTTAATACCAAATCATTGTAAGCGTTGCGGCATTTGAGCCGCGGCAAGCCTGGCAAGCGCAGCTTGCCTTGGGGTATTAAACCAGACTTGCGAATCAGGGTTTCGTTAATTCGGCCGTGTGGTCTGTGTCGTCCGCGCTTATCTTGTATTCGGCATTGCCGGAAAAACCGGATTACACCGCGTCAAAGCCCTGCTGAATCGCCTGTACGTTCATCGGGATAAACCGGCGCTTTTCCTCCGGGAAAAACTTCTTCAAAATGCCCTCAATCCCGGTCAGCGAAAGCGCGCCGGTGAGCTTTGCCATGGCCCCTAGGGCCACCATGTTGGCAAAACGGATGTTGCCGATTTTTTCCGCAAGGCCGCTGGCCTCAATTTTGACGACTTTCAGATCGGAGCGCACGGGTTCTGCTTTGACCAGGGTGGAATTGATCAGCATCAGGCCGCCCTGTTTCAAAATGCCCTCGCAAAGCGGGAGGGAATCGTGGTTCATCACCAGCGCCGAGTCCGGTTTTGTCACCAGCGGGCTGGCGATTTCCTCATCGGACACAATGACGCCGGCCCTGGCTATGCCCCCGCGCTTTTCCGCGCCGTAAAACGGAAAAAAAGTGACGTTTTTGCCTTCCTGCATGGCGCAGTACACCCAAATCTGTCCCAGGGACACAATGCCCTGGCCGCCGAACCCGGCGAAAAATGATTTCTCGGTCATTTGGTCTCCCCGGAAGCGGCCGCCAGGTTGTTTTTAATCTCCCCCAGCGGGAAGACAGGGATCATGTTCTGTTCCAGCCACTCCACCGCCGCGACCGGCTCCATGCTCCAGTTGGTCGGACAGGGGGAGAGGACTTCGATCATGGAAAAGCCGATGCCCGCCATTTGGGCCTCAAGGGCCTTTTTGATGTACTGCCTGGTTTTGCGCACGTTGGCGGCGTTGTTTACCGCGCCCCGCGCGATGTAGCGGGTCCCGTCCAGCGTGGCAAGCAGCTCCGAAACCCGTATGGGATAGCCCATGCCGGCATCCGCGTCCCTGCCGTAAGGGGCCGTGGTGGCTTTCTGGCCGAGCAGGGTGGTAGGGGCCATTTGTCCGCCGGTCATGCCGTAAATCGCGTTGTTGACAAAAATCGTGGTGAACTTTTCGCCGCGGTTCGCCGCGTGGATCATCTCCGCGGTGCCGATAGCCGCCATATCGCCGTCGCCCTGATAGCAAATAACCAGGTGATCCGGCAGTACCCGCTTAATGCCGGTGGCCGCCGCGGGGGTTCTGCCGTGGGGGGGCTGGACCGTGTCGCAGTCAAAGTAGAGGTCCGCCCAAATAGCGCAGCCAACCGGGTTGGTGATGACCGTCCGTTCCCGCAGCCCCATTTCGTCGATAATACCGGTGATAAGGCGGTGAATCACTCCGTGGCCGCAGCCTCCGCAGTACTTGGTGGAGGTTTTGTATAAACTGTCAGGATATCCGTATAGTTGTTTCATAGCTTTCCCAGGATTTTTTTCGCCTCGGCGAAAACTTCTTCTTCCGTGGGAATTACCCCGCCGGAATGTCCCAAAAGATGGATGTTGGCGGCGGCGCCGTCACCGGCTTCAAAAACCGCCAGCTTCACATCTTCCACCAGCTGCCCCAAACTCATCTCTACGGTGAGCAGCGGCTTTCCCCGCGCGGCGATTTTTCCCAGCGCCTCATAGGGAAAAGGCCAAAGGGTGACGGGCCTGAAAACACCGAGTTTGATCCCCTCTTTTTCCGCGAGCATCTTCGCGCCAAGACAGACCCGCGCGCAAGTGCCGTAAGCGGCGAGGATCAGGTCCGCGCCGGCGCAGCCCAGTTCCTCAAAACGGATCTCCCTGGCCTGTATGGTTTCGTAGCGGGCAAAACGCTTTCTGGTTTTTGCCTCCAGCTCTTCGGGAACCAGGTGGATGGAAGTGATATGACGGGCCGCCCGGCGGCCGTCCGCCTCCGTTTCCCTTGCCGTCATATTACCGGCAATCCAGTCCCGCTTCGGCAACTCCGCCAGCGGCTTTTCCGGCGGCAGCGTTACCCCCTCCATCATCTGGCCGATCATACCGTCGGCAAGCACGATAACCGGCATGCGGTACTTGTCCGCCAAATCAAAGGCAAGGTAGGTAAGGTCCGCGCATTCCTGCACGCTTTTGGGGGCAAGCACGATGGAACGGTAATCGCCGTGGCCTCCCCCCCTGGTCGCCTGAAAATAGTCGCTCTGGGCGGGGGCTATGGAACCCAGGCCGGGGCCGCCCCGGACCACGTTCACCACCACCACCGGAATATCCGCGCCGGCGGCGTAAGAAATCCCCTCCTGCTTCAGACTGACGCCGGGGCTTGAAGAACTGGTCATGGCCCTGGCCCCCGCGCAGGAAGCGCCGTAAACCATGTTGATTGCCGCGATTTCGCTTTCCGCCTGAATAAAAACCCTGCCCTTTTCCAGCATGTTTTTTGCCATATAGGCGATAAGCTCGTTCTGGGGGGTTATGGGATAGCCGAAATAAGCGCCGCAGCCCGCCCGGATCGCCGCCTCGGCAATGGCGTCATTTCCCTTCATTAAAACTTTTTCACTCATGCCTCCCCCTCCGCAAGTTCAAAAATCACGATACAAACATCGGGGCATACCTCATAACAGTTTCCGCAGGCGATACATTTTTCGGCGCGCACCGCTTTTGAAGGGTAAGAACCGGAGTTGTTAGGCTCAGGGTCCGCCTCCAGCACTTTCATGGGACAGGCCCGGATGCACAAAAAGCATCCCTTGCACAATTCGCGGTCAATCTCGACCTTTCCTCTTTTTGCCATCAGGCTTCCTCTCTCAAAAACTAACTGGAAAAATTATACCAAAAATGAAATTGCTTGCCTATCCTCGTATTTATTACTATTTTCTATAAAAGCCCTTTGGGAGG
>JAISYA010000155.1 GCA_031270205.1 Treponema sp. | reverse complement strand
TCCGGCTGGGCCTACACCGTGGAATCCTACAACGCCGAACACCAGGACAACCCGATCCTGATCGACTACTATGAATCGACCCCCGACGTGCTGATCACCAACATGACCGCGGGGGTGATAGACGCGACCTTGCTTACCGAATCGGATCTCAAGCTGATCAACACCTTTTGGCCGGTGAATTTAAAAACCACCGGGGATCCCATCGGTGATTTTGAGGAAAGCCGTTTTGTGTTCCAAAAGAACGCGGACAAGCTCCGGGACGCGGTTGACCGGGCGCTGCGGGAACTGAAGGATTCCGGGGATCTGGAGGGGATCCAAAAAAAAGCGGTGGACGACTTCTTTAGAAACGCGGGGAGGTGATTATGAGTAACTTCGAAAATTTGCTTTCAAAGCCGTCTTCCAATGGGAGGGAGGCGCGTCTGGGGTCAATTACCGGCTATCACGGCTGCGTAAGCGATCTCTGCGAGCGTTCCGCCTGCGGCGGGCTGAAAAACCGCGAGCGCTGCTTCAGCCAGTCGAGTACGTGCATTTCGATGTGCGCCGGTCAGCAGCTTTTGGGGATACGGGATATAGCCATTGTGTCCCATGCCCCCTCCGGCTGCTGCTCGTCGGCGGCTTCGGCGGCGGTCCTGTCCCAGCAGCTTGCCTTCCTTATCGGCGAGACAAACCGCTCGGTACTGGTTGGCACGGACCTTGACGAAAATGATACGGTATTCGGCGCTCTTGAATCGCTTAGAAAAATCTCCATTGAAACATTCAAAACCCACCGCCCCAACGCGCTTTTCCTTACCAGCTCCTGCGTTTCCGGGGTTATCGGCGAAGATATCGACAGCCTCGCCGACGATCTGCGGGAAGAACTTGGTATACCGGTGGAAAGTGTTCATTGTGAAGGGTTTAAATCGCGGATATGGGCTTCCGGCTTTGACGCGGCGGATCACGCCGTGCTGCGGGGAATTGTAAAGCCGCCGAAGGAAAAACGGCCGGTGATCAATTTTAAGAATTTCTTTGAAAGCCAGCGGACGCAAATAAGCCAAATTTTCGCGGAGCTTGGGGTAAAAACCCAATTTCTCTACATGAATTCAACCGTAGAGGAGCTTGAGCATATTTCGGAATCCCTTGCCACGGTGTGCGTATGCGGTACCCTGGGCACCTACCTTGGCAACGGGCTGGAAGAGCTGTACGGCGTACCCTATGTCAGGACGATCAATTTTTCCGGCATTACCGGTTTTGAAACATGGATGCGAAAAATCGGCGAAGTTATCGGCAAAGAGGCGGAAACGGATACGTTTCTGAAACGGGAGCGGGACAAGTACCTTCCCCAAATAGAGGCGTTCAAAAAAGAACTTGAGGGCCTTACCGCGGTGATCGGCATGGGGCCGGGCTATACCTACGAAGTCAGCCGGGTTTTGCAGGAACTCGGCATAAAAACGGTGTGGGCCGCGGCCTGGCATTACGATTACAAATACGACAACGGCCAGAATCCCCCGGCCCTGGAATACCTCCGGAAACACGCGCCCGATGACATCGGCGTTTCCATCGCCGACATGCAGAACTACGAGCTGCTCAATATACTGAATACCCTTAAACCCGACCTTTACTTTTCGCGCCACCCCGGAAGTACCGTATGGGCCATCAAACAGGGGATTACCTCCGTATATTTCGCCGATGAATACACGGCCTTTGGCTACCGGGGGACTCTGGAACTTGCCCGGTACATCGCCGATTCGATAAAAAACCGCAGCTTTGAAAAAAATCTCGCCGCAAGGGTCCGTCTGCCCTACACGGACTGGTGGTACAGGAACGCAAGCGATTCGATGCTGCTCCAGGAGGCCCGTTAATGGCAAAACTGTTATACCAGCCCCGTTATAAATGCGCGCTTGCGGCCATGCAGACCGTCCATGCCATTCCCAGGGCGATACCGGTGCTTCATTCGGGGCCGGGATGCGCGTCAAAGCTCAACGACAACAACGGCACATCGGGCATGTATTCACCCAACATCTTTCCCTGTACCAGCGTCAGCGAAAAAGAAGTGGTATTCGGCGGTACGGACAAGCTGCGCTCAACCATAGAGAATTCGCTCAAGATAATTGACGCGGATCTTTTTGTGGTACTCACCGGCTGTACTTCGGAAATTATCGGCGATGATGCGGGCGAAGTGGCGGGGGAATTTGCCGCCGAGGAGAAGAAAGTCATATTCGCCAACACCCCCGGTTTTAAGGGCAATAATTACCTTGGCCATGACTGGGTTTTGCAGGCCATATTCGACCAGTACCTTCCCAAGACAAAAACCGCGGTGCAGACCGGGCTGGTAAACATTTTTTCCGCGCCGCCCATGCAGGACGCTTTCTGGCTGGGAAATCTGCGCGAGATTGAATCCCTTGCCGTCGAAATCGGACTTACGCCCAACACCATATTCGGCCACAACCGGGGGCTTCCCAATATCGACCGAATCCCCGCCGCGCAGCTTAATCTGCTCATCGGTCCCTGGGCCGGCCTTGAGAGCGTCCGCTTTCTGGAGAAAAAATACGGCACGCCTTTTTTGCATTATCCGGTACTGCCCATCGGCGCTTTCGAGACCTCCCGCTTTTTACGGACCCTGGCGGAAAAAACCGGTGTTGATAAATCCTTGAGCGAAAAGGTCATTTCGGATCACGAGGAGGAATACTACTATTACATAGAGCGTTACTCGGATGTTTTTCTGGAACAGCGCGTCATGTCAAAACGTTTTGTTACCGTGGCGGACGCGCACTACGCCCTGGCGTTTACCAAATTCCTGGTCAATGATCTGGGCATGTTTCCGGTTACCCAGTTCATCACCGATGATACGCCGGAACAATACCGGGAATCCCTGGTTCAGGAATTTCGCAGTCTGAATTACGGCATCGCCGCGGATGTGGTCTTTAGCAGCGACGGCGGGGAAATACACCGGAAAATCAAAGAGACGGCCTTTGGCGGCTTTCCGCTGATACTCGGCTCCAGTTGGGAAAAACGGCTTGCCCGGGAGTTATACGGAATTTTTGTCAACATCACGTACCCCATGGTGGCCCGCATGGTGATAAACGGGCATGTCGCCGGTTATTCCGGCGGCCTTAAAATGCTTGAAGATATATACACCGAAGCGCGGGAACGCCTGGCATTGTAAGGAGGGATGATATGCCAATACGGCAAATAGCAATTTACGGAAAGGGCGGAATTGGAAAATCGACGACCACCCAGAATTTAACCGCGGCTCTTGCGGAAAGCGGCAGGAACATAATGGTTGTGGGCTGCGACCCCAAGGCGGATTCAACGCGCCTTTTGCTGGGCGGCCTGCACCAGAAAACGGTGCTTGACACTATACGCGACAACAGGCAGGAAGTAGCCCTTGACCAACTGGTGAAGACCGGCTGGAAGGGAATACGCTGCGTTGAATCGGGCGGCCCCGAGCCCGGCGTGGGCTGCGCCGGACGGGGCATTATCACTTCAATTGACATGCTGGAAAGCCTGGGCGCGTACACCGGTGATCTTGACTATGTGTTTTACGATGTGCTGGGCGATGTGGTGTGCGGCGGTTTCGCAATGCCCATACGCGAAGGCAAGGCCAAAGAAATTTACATAGTCGCATCAGGCGAGATGATGGCCCTCTACGCGGCAAACAACATTTGCAAGGGCATCAAGAGATTCGCGGAAAAGGGCGATGTCAGGCTGGGGGGAATTATCTGCAACAGCCGGAACGTTGACAATGAACCCGGCCTGCTGCGCGCCTTTGCCTCGGAACTTGGCAGCCACCTGCTCTATTTTATTCCCCGCGACAACATAGTACAGTACGCGGAAATCAACCGTCAGACGGTGGTGCAGTACAGGTCCGAATCTTCCCAGGCCACCGAATACCGTTCCCTGGCGGAAGCCCTGGATGCCAATACTTCTTTTACCATACCGGAGCCCATCGCCGCGGACAGGCTGGAGCAACTGCTGCTTGAATACGGCATGATGGATATGCCGGAATATAAAATATAGGGAAGGAGAAATTTATGAAAAAACTGTTTTTGCTGCCGCTTCTCGCTGTCATTCTGACGGCGGGCTGCGCGAAAAAGGAGACCGGCCAGGTACGGACACTGCGCGTAGGGACAGGGAACGACTATCCTCCCTACTGCTACCTGGACCCCAACGGCGATCTTGCCGGTTTTGAGAAAGACGTAATGGACGCCATCGACAAAAAGCTGGACGAATACCGCTTTACCTACGAGATACTTGATTTTAAAAGCATCCTTACATCCCTTGAGGCAGGCAGAATAGATATAGCGGCCCATCAGTACGTCAGTAACGAGGAACGGGAGGAAAAATTTTTGTTTTCAGGAGAGAGCTATATCGGCAACCACGCCTATATTGTAGTGGCTGAAAAAACCAACGACATTCACGGCTTCGACGACCTTCGGGGCAAAACCCTGAGCATAGCGCCCGCGAGCGGCTGGGCGTATATCGTGGAATCCTACAACGCAAAACACCAGGACAATCCGATACTGGTGAACTACTACGAGTCCACTCCCGATATACTCGTTACCAACCTGTCCACCGGGGCAATTGACGCGACAATGATGACCGATTCCGATCTTAAACTGATCAACACCTTCTGGCCCGTCAATTTCAAAACGGTGGGAGAATCCATCGGCGAACTTGAAGAGAGCCGCTTTGTCTTTCAGAAAAACGCAACGGATCTCCGCGATGCCGTTGACCGTGTGCTGAAAGAACTGAAAGATTCAGGGGAGCTTGAAGCTATACGGAAAAAGACCGTGGATACATTCTTTAAAAACGTGGGGAGGTGAGTATGGCGGAAAATTTACAGGAACAGCTTTTTGAATGGTTTCAATGGTTTCACCGCCGCCCGGAACCTTCCGGCGCGGAACACGGAACAACGGCGCGGATAAAAGAACTGCTCCGCGAAACCGGAATAAGGGTTATTGACACGGGCCTTGAAACCGGACTGGTTGCCCGCATTGACGGCAGCGCCGAAGGGCCGGTCGTGGCGCTGCGCTGCGACATCGACGCCCTTCCCATACAGGAAGATTCGGGGCTGCCCTATGCGTCGGAAAACGCCGGGTACATGCACGCCTGCGGCCACGATTTTCACCTGACGGCCATGCTCGGCGCGGCCCTGCTGCTCAACAAGCGGCGCGGTGAAATTAAAGGGACGGTGAAACTTGTCTTTCAGTGCGCCGAGGAAAACGGCGGCGGGGCAAAGCAGGTGCTGGAAACCGGCGTCCTTGAGGACGTGCGGGAAATCTACGGGCTGCATGTCGAAAGCAGCCGCGCCCCCGGCGTTATTTCCATAAGCGCGGGGCCGGTCAACGCGGCGGTCGGGGGTTTCCGCGCCCTCATCAAAGGCAAGGGCGGCCACGCTTCCGCCCCTCACGAATGTATAGACCCGGTAAGCGCCGCGGGGCAGCTTATTGTGGCCGCCCAAACCATCGTAAGCAGATCGACCGACCCCTTTGACAAGGTGGTCCTCAGCATCACCCATGTGGAGGCGGGGAACACCTGGAACGTCATCCCCCAGGAAGCGCTGCTGGAAGGCACCATACGCACCCTGGGCACGGAGCAGTTCAAAACCGTCGCCGAACAGCTTGGCCGGATCTGCAGGGGCGTTGACGAAATCGCCGGTACCGTTACCGAATACAACTGGCTCTGCGGCGGGCCTTCGGTTGACAACAACGCCGTCCTTGCGGACTTTGCCGCGAAAACGGCGGAATCCCTGGGGCTTACGGTGATGCCGGCGGTTCCCGGCATGGGCGGTGAGGATTTCGCCCTGTACCAGGAGCGTATCCCCGGACTGTTTTTTACCGTCGGCGTGGGAAGCCCCCAGGCGGTCCACCATCCCGGCTTTAGGGCCGACCCCGCGCCCCTGCACACCGCGGCGGAATTCCTGGCCGAACTGGGAATACGGTCCCTGGTGAGGCCGGTATGACCCGCATCCTCTCGATCATCTTCAGGACCATTCTGCGGAATCTTTTCCGTTTCGCCTGCCTTATCGCAACGCTGGTCAGGCCGGGACATTTCGATCATTCCCACCGGCAGGACGGCCATGTTACCACGCTGGGAGAAAAACTCTTCTGGATATACAAATACTACTTCAGGCAGGTTGAAAAGCCGGAACAGGGTTGCGGCATGGCGGAACATTTTTCCGCGCAGCGCTTCGACTTTGCCCTTCCCCCCGGTTTCCGGCCTGTGGCCGAGGCTTCCCTTGCCGCCGGGGGCGACATACTGGTTTCCGAACATGTCCGGGGGGACAACACCGGATGCCTTTGGGACGATGCGGGGCCCTTCTTTTTTGACGCGGACATCCGTTGCGCCAATCTTGAATCGCCGGTTGTCCCTTCCCTGCCCTTCACGGCCCTGCCCAAGAATCTGCTCAAAAAACTTGAACTGAACAATTCGCCGGAAGTATTCGACCGCTGCTTCCAGGACGGCCGGGGCATAAA
>JAISYA010000130.1 GCA_031270205.1 Treponema sp. | reverse complement strand
AAACCCTGACCGCCTGCGTGGGGGTGCTCAAAAGCCTCATCACCAACAAGGAAGATCTGGGGGACGCCCTCAACGCCGGGCTGGCCGTCGCGGTGGGCGCGGAGATTCTTGAGGGCCTGAAATATGTGGAAGGTAATCCCTACGCGGACGGCCCCGGCATCGGCTTTGTGCCCGATCCGGTGATCCGCTCCCTGGGCGTGCCGCTGGTTACCGGCGACATTCCCGGCGTGGCGGTGGCGCTGGGTGAAGCGGCGGACCCGGCTTCGGTCGCCAAAGTGGTGAAGGATTACCAGAGCAAGGGCATTCTCACTTTCCTTGTGGGCAAGGTAATCGACCAGGCCGCGGCGCAAGGCGTCAAGATGGGCCTGGAATTCCGCGTGGTTCCCCTGGGCTACGACGTAACGGCGGTTATTCACGTGGTTACCGTGGCGATCCGGGCGGCGCTGATCTTCGGCAACGTAAAGGAAGGGGACCTTCCCGGCCTGCTCGCATACACCAAAGAGCGGGTGCCCGCTTTTGTAAACACTTTCGGCCCCCTGAACGAGGTGATTGTCGCGGCCGGCGCGGGCGCGATAGCCCTGGGCTTTCCGGTGATCAGCGACTGGGATGTGGTTAACGCGGTCGCCATTCCCGGCGCGCTTGAATATACCGGCGATTACGCCGGGATGGTCAAAAAATCGCTGGAACTGCGAAACATCAAAATCAAGGTGAAAGAGATACCGATACCGGCGGCTTTCGCCTCGGCCTTTGAAGGGGAGATCATCCGCAAGAACGACATGGCGGCGGAGTTCAGCTCCGACAAAAACGTTACCTGCGAGTTGGTGGTGATGAAAGAAAGCGCCGCCCTTGAGGATCACCGGATCACTGTTGTCGGCAGTGATGTTGCCGCTGCCGCTTCCGGTCCGCTGAACCTGGCCCTTGCGACGTATGTCGAAGTGGCCGGCGCAAAAATGCGCGTTGATTTTGAGCCGGTCATTGAGCGGAAGATTCACCACTGGTTCAACTACATCGAAGGGGTGATGCACACCGGCCAGCGGAATCTGTTCCGTATCAGAATCGGCAAAGAGGCCATCGCAAAGGGATTCAGGCTCAAGCATCTGGGTGAAGTGATCTACGCCATGGTGATGGACGAATTCGGCGCGGTGGTGGATAAATGCCAGGTAACGCTCGTTACCGATGAGGCGAAGGCCAAAGAGATTCTTGAAAAAGAAGGTATGCCCAGGTACGAGGCGCGGGATTCCCGCCTTGCTTCCATGACCGATGAAAGCGTGGACTGCTTCTATAGCTGCATACTCTGCCAGTCCTTCGCGCCGGCCCACTGCTGCGTTATTACGCCGGAACGCCTGGGGCTTTGCGGCGCGGTTTCCTGGCTGGACGCCAGCGCCACCAAGGAGCTTACCGACACCGGCCCCTGCCAGCCCATTACCAAGGAAGGCGTTCAGGATGCAAAAAAAGGCGTCTACGATTCGGTGAACAAGGCGGTGGAAGCCGCTACTCACGGCTCGGTGGGCAAGGTTGCCCTGTACTCGATCATGGAAGATCCCATGACAAGCTGCGGCTGTTTTGAGTGCATCTGCGGCATCATACCCGAAGCCAACGGCGTGGTGATAGTCAACCGGGAATACAAGGGCGCGACCCCCACGGGGATGACCTTCGGCGAGCTGGCCTCCATGACCGGCGGCGGCGTGCAGACCGCGGGCTTTATGGGTCACGGCAGGCACTTTATCGCTTCAAAGAAATTTGTTTCCGCCGAAGGCGGGCTTTCAAGAATCGTGTGGATGCCCAAGGAACTGAAGGCCGACGTATCGGTAAAACTCAACAAGACGGCGAAAGAACTGTACGGCATCGACAACTTTGTGGATATGATCTGCGATGAGACCATAGCTGTGGAACCCGAACAGGTTATCGCCTTCCTCAAGGAAAAAAATCATCCTGCTTTTGCCATGGAAGCGATCATGTAGGGAGTGATGGAAGAAAAAAAATGTAATGTGCTCTTCAGAGTCGAAGGAGGCGAAGATGTAAGCATCTTCGCCTTTTTTGGCGAGTCTCTGCTGGACGCGGCCAAGCGGGCCAACCTTGCCCTGGACGCTCCCTGCGCGGGTAACGGCAGCTGCGGCAAGTGCCGCGTAAAACTGCTGGCGGGAACCGTTAAAAGCGAGCCGGACCGGCACATCTCCGGGAAAGAATTCGCCGAAGGCCACCGCCTGGCCTGTACCAGCCTGGTAATCTCGGATATCGCGGTGCAGGTTTCCGGCATGGCTTTGGCCTATCGGGACCGGATTAAGGTGAGCGGCAGGGGGGTGGTCCGCGAGCGGAATATTTTCCGTAATCTGCAAAAAGAACTGCGGGAAATGGGCCTTGAAAAAGACAGCGGCATGGAGCTGGTCGCGGTACAGCTTGAAGGCCCCGAAAACGGCGACGTTACGGCGGACCGGGAACGGCTGCTGCGGGAGATCGCCGCCCAGACCGGCCTGGCCCAGGAGGACATCGGCTTCAGCCTTCACGCCCTGCGCCGTATTCCCCAGGCCCTGCGGCAGGCGGGCTTTTCCCTGCTCTGCATCCTTCGCCATGAGCGGGTCAGGCGGGAAGCGGGAATCAAAACAGGCGTTACCATCATGGACGTGTTCGCCGGTAACACCGTTCCCCCGCCGGTGATAGCCGGCATGGCCATCGACATCGGCACCACCACGGTTTCGGCCCTGATGGTGGACCTGCTAACCGGCGAAATCCTCACCATGGGATCGGCGGGCAACGGCCAGATACGCTACGGCGCGGACGTGATCAGCCGAATCATCGAAAGCGCCCGGCCCGGCGGTCTTGAACGGCTCCGTTCCGCGGTAACCGAGGAATGTGTAGCCCCGCTGATTCGGGAGATGAGCGAAACCGTCGAACTGAAACCGGAAAATATTTACCGCGTCGTGGTGGCGGCTAACACCACCATGACCCATCTCTTTATGGGGATCAACCCCGAATATCTGCGCCTGGAGCCGTATGTGCCGGCCTTCTTTGAAAGCGGCCCCCTCAAAAGCGCCGACCTGAACCTGGGGGTACACCCCGACGCCGATGTGCTCATCGCCCCCGCAATCGGGAGCTATGTGGGCGGGGACATAAGCGCCGGGGTATTCGCGTCGATGATCTTCAAAAACGAAACCCTTTCCCTGTTTGTTGACCTGGGTACCAACGGGGAACTGGCGCTGGGCAATTCGGAATTTATGATGAGCTGCGCCTGTTCCGCCGGCCCCGCCTTTGAGGGCGGGGACATCATCTGCGGCATGCGGGCCACCGACGGCGCGATAGAAGCCTGCCATGTCAACAAAGACACCCTGGAGCCGGCGATCATGGTTGTCGGCGCCATGGATCAAAAGCCGGTGGGGATATGCGGCTCCGGCCTCATCGATCTTATCGGGGAACTGTTCCGCTGCGGCATTATCAACGCCAGGGGAAAATTTGTGAAGGAAGGGAAACGGATTCGCCGCGACGAATGGGGCCTTGCCAGTTATGTAGTGGCCTTTGCCGAAGATACCGCCAATGGCAGGGACGTGGTTCTTTCCGAGCCGGACATCGACAATTTTATCCGCGCCAAGGGCGCTATTTTTTCCGCGATCAGAACCATGCTGGCGATTTTGGATTTTGATGTCGGCATGATTGAAGATGTGTATGTCGCCGGCGGCATAGGCGGAGGGATCAACATGCGGCAGGCCATACGCATCGGCATGCTTCCCAACCTGCCGGTTAAAAAGTACCACTACATCGGCAATAGTTCCATGCACGGCGCTTTCGCCATGCTCACCGCCCGCCAGGCCGGGGAAATGGTCACCGAGATCAGCAGGGGCATGACGTATATTGAACTGTCTTCCCATCCCGGCTACATGGACGAATTTGTGGCCGCCTGTTTCCTGCCCCATACCAACGGAGAACTTTTTGAACAGGTCGAGTGAGATTGATCGCGCTATCGATCAAAAGAGCGGGCGGAAAATCGATCAAAAAAGCGGCGTTCCCTTCGGGCATTATTCGGCAATCTATAAAAACCTGGACCCGGAAGAGATTTCCCGGCGTTGCGGCCTTTCGTTTGACCGGGCGGCTTCGGCCTTCAATCTCCGTATCCTCGGCACGGAGTACAAAGCCCGCTACCCGGACTTTGCCCTGCTGGACGGGACCGGGAAAGACGCGGCAAACGCTTACGAACAAATTCTTTTTATCCGCTACCTTTGCGAGGGGAAATATTTCCCTTCACGGGGGAAGCGCCTTGCATATAACGAAATTCCCTGGGGAGAGGTGTATTACCGGAACTTTGAGGGCCGCTGCCTCAAGCGCTGCGCCGCCGCTTTCGGCAGGGACATTCCCGGCTTTGCAAGAATTTTTGAGCAAAACCCGCCGCTTCGGGCCGAGGCCCTGGACGCCGGAGACGCGGGTTACCGTTTTGAATTTATCAACGGCCTCTTTGTCAGCCTTATCCTCTGGGGAGAAGACGATGAATTTCCCCCTTCGGCGCAGATTCTGTTTGACGACAATTTTTTGTTTGCCTTTACCGCCGAGGACATGGCGGTCGTGGGGGAGGTCCTGGCGGACCGGCTGAAAAACCTGCGGGTACGGTAGCGCCCCCGGAGATCAGCCTGCCAAAAAGGGCAGCTGCATTATGGTTACGCAGTTTCTACAATATATCCCAGCTTTTCAGCCGTTTCCCCAGGGCTTCGGTCAGTATGGCCGCCGTCAAAGCCTTTGCCTCCCCAAACGATTTATTGTCCATCGTGTAACGGTCAAGCGCCGAGGGGGCAAGCGGGCCGGCTGTCGCAAGCCAGCGCCTGCAGCCGGGACTCGCCTGAAGCAGGCCCGGACCGGACGGTTCCCGGTTACCGGCGCAGGCGGCGCAGAGCATCCCCCCCTCCCGCGGCGAGTACCAGAGCGGGCCGTTCGGGGCGGAGGCCCCGCAGGAAACGCAGCATTCCAAATCAGGCTGAATCCCCTGAAAGACGGCCCAGCGCCACAAAAAATACACCAGAAGCCGCCCGCACAATTCCTCGCCGGCCTTTTCCATCGCGTCAAGAACCGCCTCGGCCAGCGACAACGCCTCCGCCCAGTTGCCGCCGCCGCCGTGCGAGGCAAGAATGGTTTCCGCCGCCGCGTCGGCGCTTATGGTGCGCTCGTACAGTTCGCGCAGGCCCGGCCGCCAGGAGCGCACGTCAAAATCGCTGAGTTTCCGGGAATCCTTCACCGGCTCGTGGTATATCCAAACCTGCCCCGAATGAAACGGCGCCGCGTGGGATCTCAGCCTGCTCTTGGGCCCGCCGAACACCGTAACCCGAAACACCCCCGCCTCGGCGGTGAGCATCCATACGTCCCGGTTTGACTCCCCCGAAGGGCGGCTTCTGAGAATAAGCGCGGAATACGTCTGGGTACGGGACATGGTTCATTGCCCGGAGGCTTTTTTGGCGTTTACGGCCTTTCGCGACCCCAGCAAAATCGAGATTGGCTCCAGAAAACTGAAATTTTCGCAGATGATTTTGATGCTCACCATCATGGGAACGGCAAGGATCATGCCGATAAAACCCCAGAGCCAGCTCCATATTGCCAGGGAAACAAGTACCACCAGCGGGGAAATCCCCACATTGTCCCCGATAATTTTCGGGTCCAGCACATTGCCGATAATCATATTGGTCGCCAGCATGATGATAATGACCAGAATCACCGGCCCCGGATCGGGCCAGAACTGGATTAGGGCAAACAGGGATACGGCGACGCCCGCGACAATACTGCCCAGACTGGGAATAAAATTCAGCACAAATTGAATCACCCCCCAGCCAAGGGCGAATTCCAGCCCCACTATGCGCAGCCCAAGTGAAACTACCACGCCGGTAATCAGGGAGATGAAAAATTTCGCGGTCAGGTAGCGGGTTACCTGGAGAATTATATCGTCGCCCATATTTTTAATTTGATCGGAACGCTCTCCAAAGGCAATTTCCAGTTTTTCCTTAAAATGATTGGCTTCCACCAGCAGGAAACCCATAAAAAGCACTACCAATATGGCGTTTTGCAAAAATCGGAGAAAAAAATTGGAAAAGTTAAAGGTAAAAGTCCGAATCATGTTCCTGATACCCAGTTGGCCCCAAAGATTTTGCAGAAAAGTCAGGTCCTCGTCGTAGGAAAGTTCAAAAAAACGGGATGCCCAGAGGTAAATTTCGGTCAAACGGCTCTCATATTTGGGATACAGGGACACAATTGTCCTTCCTGAAGTAAAAAACACCATGCCGAAAAAACACAATCCGGCAATAATGAGAACAATTGCCAGAAAAATGGAACAAACGCGGGGGATACGCAGTTTATCCAGCCCCAAAACCACCGGGTACATCACCATTGCCAGCAAAAGTGCGATGGTAATAGGCAAAATCACCGACGACATCAGCTTGAGTACCATTCCGGCGATAATACAGGAGATAAAAGCCATCAAGAAGAAATTGGCCCGGCCCGAATTAAAGGTCTTGAATATGTCTCTCATATACAAAAGTATGGCATGTTTTACCTGAAATTGCATAGCCGCCGCCAGCCCCCGGCATACCCGGCTGATCACAAAAAAAGATGACTTTTTTTATAATATTTTCAATAAAAATACTTGACCTTGAGGCCAAAAACAGTTATTTTCTAAGTAGACTGATGGTACGGTTTAGATGAGTTTTTGCTGCTATTGTTGATCAATCATCTAAAAGGTATATACATCTCTGCTTTGCAGCCGTCGTAACGTCAGGCAGCCTCCCGGGTTTCCTCACCTCCTTTTCCCGGGGGGTTTTTTTTTGCTTTTTACGCTATACTGAATCATCATGAAAATTGCCATTGCCCAGATCAATTCCACCATCGGCGATTTTTCCGGCAACCGGGAAAAAATTCTGGCTTTTGCCCGGCGGGCGCGGGATGAGCATCATGCCGACATGGTTCTTTTTCCCGAACTGGCGATCTGCGGGTATCCGCCAATGGATCTGCTGGATCAGGATCGTTTTGTGGAACTCAATATCCGCAGCGTGCGCATATTGCAGCGGGAACTGCCGCCTGAAATCGCCGCGGGGCTTGGTTTTGTGAACCGAAGTCCCTATTCGGGGGGCAAGTCCCTCGTTAACGAATACGGAGTGCTACTGGAAGGCCGGCTCGCTTTTGAGCAAGTCAAAACGCTGCTCCCCACCTACGACGTATTTGACGAGGCCCGCAACTTTGAGCCGGCGCGGCACTGGGCCGCTTTTGAGTTCAAGGGTGAGCGCGTGGGCTTTGCCGTCTGCGAGGATGTGTGGCGGGAAAGCGATATTCCCGGCACAAGCTATGTCAGGGACCCCGTGGGGGAACTGCTCAACCAGGGCCTGAGCCTGCTCTGCGTGCCTTCCGCCTCGCCCTACGTCGCGGGCAAACTCAAGGCCCGCCGCGCCCTGGCCGAGCGGATAAGCCGGCGGGGCAGCCTGCCCCTGGTGTATATCAACGCCGTGGGCGCAAACGATCAGATACTCTTTGACGGCCGTTCTTTTGTGCTAAGCCCCGGCGGGACGGCCGCGGAAAGCGGGATGCCGCTGATGGCAAAAACTTTCGCGGAAGACCTGATCTGCTGGGACAGCGTAAGCCCGCCCGGCCCCGCCCTTAATGGCGAACCGCGGTTTCGCCCCGCCTCATGCGGCGATCCCTTCAAAGTCGGCCTTACCCGTCAGGAACTGGATGTCCTTGAAGAGGGCCTGGTAATGGGCATCAGGGACTACATGAAAAAGTGCGGCTTCAAACGGGCGCACCTTGGGCTTTCCGGGGGAATCGATTCGGCGCTGGTGGCATGGCTTGGAGTACAGGCGGCGGGAAAAGAAAACATTGTCTGTTTCAGCATGCCCTCCCGCTTTTCGTCCCAAGGGTCCAAAGACGACGCAAAGGAATTGGCGGCGAATCTGGGCTGCCGCTATGAGGTACTGCCCATAGAGCCTGCCTTTGAAAGTTTTCTTTCCATCCTGGAAGGCGTCTTTGAAAAGCGGCCTTTCGACATCGCCGAGGAAAATTTGCAGGCTCGCATCCGCGGCGCCCTGCTCATGGCCTTTTCCAATAAATTCAACTCCATGCTCCTCTCCACGGGGAACAAGAGCGAGCTTGCCATGGGCTACTGTACTCTCTACGGCGACATGAACGGCGCTTTGGGCCCCATTGGCGATCTCCTGAAAACCGAGGTCTTTGCCCTTTGCAGGCGTATCAACGAGCGGGCGAAAGAAACGGGCGCGCCTCCCATCCCCCAGGCAATTATAGACAAACCCCCGTCCGCGGAATTGCGGCCCAACCAGAAGGATCAGGACAGCCTGCCTCCTTACGAAGTCCTGGACGAAATACTCAAACTGTATTTATTCAGCAATCTTTCAAAAGACGAAATCGCCGGACAGGGCTGGGA
>JAISYA010000146.1 GCA_031270205.1 Treponema sp. | reverse complement strand
CCGCCGCCGCGGCTGAGCAGCGGCAGGCGGCTGAAAACCGGAGCGGCCGCCTGCACTTCGGACAAAGCCCGCGAAAAAATCTCCAGCCCGAACTGAAAAATCCGCACGCCGGTTCCCGGCTCGGGGTTGGAAAAGCCGTGGATCAGCCCCGTATCCACCATGACAATATCCCCCCGGCGCCCCTTGCGGCTTTTCCCGCTGATTATCACGTCCAGCCCCCCCGAAAGGATATGGACCAGTTCCACCTGCGCGTGCCAGTGCAGGGGAAACCAGAAATTCGGCTGTAGGCGCTCCCAGGCCAGAAAGGGAAAAGCGGGATCGAGTTTTTCCTTTTCATAAAACGGCAGATGCATGGGGCATTATACCACAGTTTCGGGGAAACGGGGGAGCGAAGAGCGAAAGAACAATGAGCAGTGGTGCGACACGAGGTCGCTTGAATAGCTGACTAAGATATGAAAGGAGGTGAAGAAAAGAAACATATCCTTCGGTCTGCCCCTTCCATTTGGGGTAATGCTACCCGCCGGTGCGTGTCTGGTAACGGACGGGTGCTAAGCAGCGGGGACAACGCGGTAAACGGATACCCCTGTTCCGGTGACGCAAGCATAAATGATACGCCATGAGCAGAGTACACGAACTGCTGTAAGGCTCGTTAATTGTGACAAGCGAAAAGGGAGTGACACGCTTGGACTAAAAAAGTAAGGGTTCGGGTTCGGTTTTTCATTGTGAGCCGGGCAAAATGGACGGGCAGCCCCGGGCTATAGGCAGGCTCTAAAGCGTATCGAAGTGGTATTCAAGGGGAACGTGGTAAACCCGATGGAGCCCCTCTGGGGAGACAGCGGGCAGAGGATGGTATAAGAAGCGAAGGGCATTCTGTAATGGGACGCATAGCCCTTCAAGATTTGGGGTACTCCGAAAGGAGGCTGACTTATACGTATGGTCTCAGGTTGCAGGAAGGGTAGGAACTGGAAGAACAAAGCCGGGGTGAATACTGGTGAATAACCGGACTACGGCTTTGGATGGATGAGAATACATACATTAAGACAGGAGAAACCTGGGTGGCAAAGGGAGAGGTGAATAACCGAAACCGGCAAGTATCCGGCAGATACTTGTTTACGTGAGGCTTGAGCCGTATGAGGGGAAACTCTCACGTACGGTTCTTAGGCGGGAAGGGGCGGAGCAATCCGCCCTGACCCAGCCGACAAAGAGCCGCTCTTTGCTCTCTTCCCGTTGTTCATTGATACGGCGGTATACCTGTGTTATATTGTTATGCGTGAAAGCGGAAACCCGTCCGATTATTACCGCTGAAGAATTGGCCGTCCTGAAAGTGCTGGTGGATTCGGGCAAACTCACCTCAAAGTGTGCCATACGCCTGCGGGTGATACTCCACCGGGCGGCCGGTACAACCCTGGAAAGCATATCCGCTTCTCTGTCCGTCAGCCTTTCGTCGGTTATCCGGTATGTAAAACGGTTTAACGCGGGCGGACTGGAATCCCTGCTGGAAGATAAAACCCGCAAGCCCGGCAAAACGCCGGTCAGCGTGGAAACGAAGAATACGCTGTGCGCCATCGTCCGCGGCGAGCGGCCGGACGCCGCCCGCTGGAGCGTGCGGAGCCTTGCCAAACGGGTTGGGGTAAGCAAAAGCGCGGTACACAATATCCTGCGGGAGCGGGGAATACAGTCGCATCCGGCGGAGCCTTTCCGGTTCAGCAATGAATCGTTTGAAGAAAAACCGGCAGATGTGGTTGGCCTGTATATGCGGGCGCCGGACAACGTCATAGTGCTCTGTGCGGACGGGAAATCCCGGATACCGGCGCCGGGGGAGCACATACCCGCACGACAGGCCGCTGATTATGAGCGGCGCGGGACGGCGGCCCTGTTTGCGGCGCTTAATGTGTTAACCGGGGAAGCGGCCGGCGCATGCAGGGAACGCCATAACGCGGAGGATTATATTGAATTTCTTAAAACCGTTGACCAAAAATGCGGGGCGGGGAAGGCGCTGCATATCATAGCGGATAATTACTCGACGCACAGGACGAAAGAGGCGCAGGCGTATTTTGCGGGCGCGCCGGGAAGATTCAAGACGCATTGCCTGCCGGCCCATTCGTCATGGCTGCATACGGTAGAGCGGCGGCTTGGGGAAATAACAAACAAACGGATACGGCCGGAGAGCCGGGGCAGTCAAGAGTTGGCAGCGGCGATGCGGGAGTATATTACGCACTGGAACAGGGACAGCGGGCCGTTTACGTGGACAAAATCAGCCGCTGAAATCATGGGGAGCATACAATCCTGATCTACGGCCTGACGCTATTCAAGCGCCGAATACTCAGGCGCTTCCTCAGCAGCCGCTTCGGCGGCAAGTTCGCCGGCTTTTGAGTGCGCGCCGCGCCGTCCGCGGTCCGCGTTGAGCCGCCGCTGTTCCGCTGCACGATCTTCCAGGGCGAGTTTTGCGGCGGCCCGTACCGTTCCGGCGGTGTCCGCGCTGATCCGGCAGCGGACGGCGATCTCCGCCGGGTCCGCGGCGGCAATGGCGGCGATACTCCCGTAGGCCTTCATGATCGTGGCGGCCCGTTTGGGGCCGATGCCTTCCACCGATTCCAGCGCCGGGAAAAACAGGTCGCCGGAGCGCAGGCGCTGGTTGAAACCGGTGGCAAAGCGGTGGGTTTCGTCCCGCACAAACTGCAGAACCTTGAGCGCCTCCGATGAGCGGGGAAGGACCAGCGGCTCCTTTGCCTGGGGCAGCCAGAGTTCCTCTTCACGCTTGGCGAGGCCCACCACGTCGCTGTCCATGCCCAGCTCGTCCATCACCCCTTTGGCGGCGTTCACCTGGCCGATGCCGCCGTCAATAAGGATCAGGTCGGGCAGCTCCTTGCCTTCCCGAATCAGCCGTGAATAACGGCGGCGTACCACTTCCCGCATGGCGGCAAAATCATCCACCACTCCTACCACGCTGCGGAGTTTGAAGTAACGGTAGTTCTTCCGGTCGGGAATTCCGTTCCTGAAAGAAATGAGCGAGGCTACCGGATGTTTGCCGTCAAGCTGGGCAATGTCAAAGCCCTCAATCCGTTCCGGCCTGCTCCGCAGATTCAGCAGCCGCGCCAGTTCGTCCAGGGCCGGACCCGTCCCCCGCTCCTTGAGCCGCCTGCGCAGATCTTCAAGGGCATTCTGGCGGGCCATTGCCAGGATAGCGGTGTGGTGTTTTACCAGGGGCGCGGCCATGTGCGTGATGACCAGTTCCGGCTCACAGCCGAATTGCCCCCTGAACCAGCCGCTCAATGAGGAGCGGAAAACGAGGGCATCCGTCTGCGGATCAGGCTTTTCCCCGCTTTCTTTTTTTGCCCGCTGCGCTTCAAACTGCAAATATATTTTCGCCGGCGGCGGACGGCCCGGCTCGTAGTACGATGTGATGAATAGTTCCAGCGAATCTCTTTCCTCGGCGGCGGAACAGGTGCGGAACAGTTCCCGGCCGGTCATCTTGCCGCCGCGCATGGAAAAAACCGTATAGGTGGCGAATATGCCCTCGGCTGCCCAGGCGATGTAGTCCCGGCTTTCGGGATCAAAGTCCACCACGGAACTGTCGCTTCCGGCAATGTCTTCAACGGCCTTGATCGTGTTCCGCAGCCGGGCGGCCCACTCGAATTGCAGGGCTTTCGCGGCTTCGTGCATCTGGGCGGTCAGGTCGATGAGCAGAGACTCGGTTTCGCCGGAGAGGAGCTTCTGCACGCGCTCCACATGGCGGCGGTAATCATCGGCGCTGACCTTTCCGCTGCAGGGAGCCATGCAGCGGCCGATATGGTAGTACATGCAGGGCCCGACGCTTTTTTCTCTCATGGTTTTGCATTTCCGCAGGGGAAAGAGTTTTTCCACCAGTTTCAGAAGGGTGTCCACTCCCTGTACATTGGCGAAAGGGCCGTAATAGCGGCTTTTGTCTTCGACAATGCGCCTGGTGCGGAAAACACGGGGAAAGTTCTCGGCGGTAATGCGGATCACCGGGTAGGTTTTGCCGTCTTTCAGGTCGATGTTGTACTTGGGCGAATGCTGTTTGATTAGAGTGTTTTCCAGCAGCAGGGCCTCGTATTCGTTGGCGACGATGATGGTTTCGATGAAGCGGATATGCTGTATCAGGGTGGCGGTTTTTATGTCCTTTACCCCGGAAAAATAGGAGCGGAGCCGGTCTTTCAGCGATTTGGCTTTGCCGACATAGATGATCCGCCCGTCCCCGTCCCGCATAATATAGACCCCCGGCTCTCTGGGGGCCTCCTGCGCCGCCGCCTTGGGATCTTTATATGATTCTGAAACGCCCTGCTGATTCATACCCGTTCAATTTATGCCGATAAGATAAAGGGATCCCATGAAAAAGGAATCGATTTTCACTTTAGTATACCTCTTATTGTTACTTTCAGGTAGTGTGTACGGTATCGGGGAAAAAACCATCACCCTGGGAGGAGACGCCTCGTGGGATTGGGCAGAATACCGGGCCGGTATCACCGCGGTAAATTCGGTGCGCCGCTATCCGGTACTGGTTTTGTCATCCGCCGCGGCCAATTCCGCTGCCGGCGGTCCTCCGCTTAGCCCTGCGAGTTTTACCGATTCCACGCTGGATTTATCCCTTTCCTTTGACGAAAAAACGCCGGCTGCTTTCAGGGACAGCGCGGGACGCTACCGCCTTACCGTGTCGCCGGCCCTGGAAGCGGTAGACCGGCGCTTTGCCCGCGCGGGAAGCGGCGCGGCGCTTTTCTCCGGCATATTGGCGGCGGGCGGTACGGACGGCCCTCTTGTTGTCGAGCCGCGGAGCCATGCGCTGTTCGCGCCGGGCAGCCGTATGCGGGATTTCACTCTGGAATTCTGGCTGTACCCGCTCAACATGGAAAACGGCGAGCGGGTCCTCTCGTGGATTTCCTCCCGGCAGGTTCCGGCGGCCCAAAACCCCGCGGGCGGCGCGGGCCAAACCCGCCATGTCTTTCAGCGGATTCAGTGCGTAGCGGTAAAAAACCGGCTCCTGTGGTCATTCGCGGATTTTTTTGCCTCCCCGGACGGCGCCGATCATCTTGATATAACCGTCGCCGGAACTTCCCCGGTGGTTCCCAAAAGCTGGAGTCATCACCTTATCCGCTTTGATTCCGTTACCGGAATGCTTGAGTACCTGGTGAACGGTAAAACCGAGGCCATTGAATACGCCAGCTCCACCGGGCGCGAAGGCGGCGAAGTATATACCCCCATCGCCGGGAACGACGGCAGTTTTACCCTGGGCAGATTCATGGGGATCATGGACGAATTCAAAATCCACAGCGCGTGGATCGCCAATCCCGCCGTACAGAAATACCCGCTCCGGGGCGGGCGTGTGGAAACCCGCGCCATTGATCTGGGGGAAGGAAACAGCGGCGTGCTCAAGGTTGAAGCCGCGGGGGGCAGAACCGCAATAAACGGGGCGAAGATCAACAGCGAATTTCGGGAAAACGGGCGCTTCCGCTTTGCCGACGATTCGGAGATGCAGTTCTTTATCCGCACGATGGAAAATCCCTATAAGCGGGACGGGGCCGAATGGCGGAACTTTACCCCCGGCGAAGAATTGACCGGAATCCGGGGTCGTTATGTACAAATCGCGGCGGACTTTTATCCTTCCGCCGACAACGAGACCAGCCCCTTTCTGGAAACCTTGCGCATAACGTATCTGCCCGACGAGCCGCCCCTGCCGCCGGCCTCGCTCGTTGCGGCGGCGGTGGACGGAGGGGTGCGGCTCAGCTGGAAAAACAGTCCCGATACGGACACCGCGGGGTATCTGGTTTATTACGGCGCGGCCAGGGACGACTATTTCGGCGCTGAGGCCGTACAGGGCGCTTCTCCTGTTGACGCGGGAAAACAGAACACTATCCTTATTGACGGACTTGTAAACGGAACCTTATACTATTTTAGATTGGCAGCCTATGACCGGCGGAATACCGGCGGCGCCTCTTTCCACGCCGGAGAATTTTCCCGGGAAGTATCGGCCCGTCCGTTGAAAGGACTTGAAGCCCGGTCGTTGAGGATAGTTGAGTGAGACCCGTAACGAAGGAAGCGTTAACCGAAAAAATCGCTGAGTACATCAAAGATATGCCCAGCCTTCCCACATCGGTCAGCAAGGTGCTGAATCTCTGCAACAATCCCCAGACCAGCCCGGCGGACCTCAACTATGTTATTTCCCTGGACCCGGTCCTGGTCGGACGGGTGCTGAAACTGCTGAATTCCGCCTATTACGGCCTTAATCAGCGGGTAACGAATCTCGTCCGGGCGATCATTATGCTGGGCATCAACACGATAAAAAACCTTGCCCTGTCTTCCGCCATTATGGGAATCCTGCCGAAAGACAAGCGTTACCAGGGGCTTGATATGGAAGGCTTCTGGCGGCACTCCCTCTGTGTAGGAACGGCCACAAAACTGTTCGCCAAACAGCGGGGCGTTGATCCCAAACGGCTGGAAGAATATTTTACCGCCGGCCTGCTCCACGACATCGGAAAAATCCCCCTTAACGCGGTACTGTCCAGGGACTACATGGCTGCCGTTACCGACGCCGACCGCGAGCGGCTTTCCCTGTATCAGGCCGAAAGCAAAACCCTGGGCATCAACCACTGTGACGTCGGCGCGATCATAGTCAATGCGTGGCAGCTTCCCGGCCCGGTCGGCGAAACCATTGTGTTTCACCATAATCTTGCCGCGTATCCGGGCAGTCACAGTGACATCCTCAACTGCGTCGCCGTTGCCAACCATTTTGCCTCGGAGCGGGAAGTCGGTTTTTCCGGTGACCGTTACCCCATAAAACCGGATGGGTGGGTATGGCAAAGCCTGGGAGTCGGGGACAATGTGCTTGAGGCAATTGAGAAAACGGTAAACGAAGAAATCGAAAAAGCCAAGGTATTTTTGACGATAGGGTAAAAAATCGCCTCCTGGCGATTTTTGGGGATTATAATACGCGAAGCGCGGCAAACTGCCAGAATTCCCTCAAGTACCGTTTTTTTCTGCCGATAAAAAAGGGAAGTACCTTTCACGAGCGGGACGGAGGACCATTTTGGCATATAAAAACGCGCTATCCACTTATAAAGAGACCAGGGTAAAAACGGCCGGGCAGAGTCAGCTTATCATCATGCTCTACGACGAGGCGGTAAAACAGCTTGACCGGGCGCTGAAGCTGCTGGCCCAGAACAGCGCGGGGAAAAAAGACCCCGGCAGGATAGAACAAATCGGCAAGGCGGTTATGAAAACCGGAGAGATTGTTACCGAGCTGATGGTTTCGCTTGATTTTGAGCAGGGCGGGGAGATTGCCCGGAACCTGTTTGCCCTGTACACATGGTTCAACCGCGAACTGCTGGAGGCGAATATCAAACAGGATATGGAGCGGATCGGCACGGTGCGAAACATGATCGATGATCTGCGCTCCGCCTGGCAGGAAATAGCCCTCCGAAGCGCCGAGCCCGCCAACCGCGAAGTTGTGGGGGTAAATATTGCAGGTTAGGGAATGGCGGCTGTAACCGTGGACACAGGCGCCGGGGAGCTTGCCCAGCGGGTGGCGATTTTGAGGCGTTTCAGAACCCTGCTGCAGGAACAGCGGGACCGCTTCCGCCGCTATCTCGAAGTACTGGACAAGCAGCGGGAACTCATTGAATCAGGCAGCGTCGACGATATGCTCAACCATGTTGAACTGGAAGAGCAGATCGTGGCGGATATTTTTTCCATTCAGAAAGTAACCGATCCCCTGGAAGAAATGTACCGGACGCTTGTCTCAGGCATATCCGGCGCGCCCCCCGCCGAAAGCGCCGACGACGTGCCCGGTCTCAAAGCCGCCCTGGAAGACCTGAAAAACGATGCGGTAATCCGCTCCTCCCGAAACAGAGAACTCCTCTCAAGGCGTATGGCAGCGCTCCGCTCCGAGATAAACATCCTGCGCAACAACCCCTACGCCGCAAACGCCCGGCGCTCCGTTTTTTCCAACGGCAGCACGGCTTCGCTCATAGATATCAAAGGCTAAAGAACCGGCAGGCGGGTCCTGCCACATACCGCTATAGGCCAAAGCGCTCGCTGAATTCCTTGAGGTGGCTGCCGATAAAGAGCGCGCCGTAAGCGGTCAGCACAATACCAATGGTGATACCCACCGGAAGCAGGAAAGACATGCCCGCCTCACGGGCGACCCGCTCGAAGTCCAGGCCGAAGAACGCCGTAACCAGCGAGACCAGCGTGATGAGGCCCGCGATTACCCAGCCCCTGGTGGAGAGGCCGCCGGGAATCGCGAATGCGTTAAGCGGCGTTTCTTCCGCGTCAAAGGCGGCGAGCGCATCCTCTTCCCCGGCGGCAATTTGGGCCATCACGGAATCTTCAAAGCCCGGCGAAAGGGGCATAAAATCGTTATACAAAATATCCCTGGCCACTTCGAAGCGTTCAACTTCCTGGGCGCAGCTGGGGCAGACCAGGAGGTGCAGCCCCACGCGCAGCTGCAACAGCAGGGGCATAGGCTCGCCGCCTGAGTATTCATATATTTCATCCAGTATTTTATTACAACTCATAATACCCCCCTTTTAATTCCAATCTATCCCCTCAAGTTTTTCCCGCAGCAGCTTCTTCGCCCTGAACACATGAGACTTGATCGTGTTCACCGGAATTCCGGTAATCTCCTCAATCTCCTGATAGGAACGCTGGTAGAAAAAAAACATATCCACGCATAACCGGTAGCGATCGGGAAGCTCCTCCAGGGCTTCCAGTACCGCCTCCCTGGCCGCCTTGCGGAGCAGAATCCGTTCCGGGGAATCTTCCTCGCCGGTCAGCGCGCCGGTCTGTTCCTCTTCGGCCAGACTGTGGTATTCCCTGTTCCTCGTTACCCCGTTGACCGCCGTATTGTAGGCGATCCGGTACAGCCAGGTTGAAAAGCGGGAACGCCCCTCAAAACGGGGAAGGTTCCGGTAGGCTTTGATAAAAACATCCTGGGTAAAATCAGAGGCGTCATCGGCGTTATGAAAAAAGCCCATACCCATTCCGTACACCGCCCGCTCGTGCCGCCGCACCAGCATCCTGAATAAATCCTTCTGCCCTGAGACAACCTGGCCTACGATCAACTGATCGTCAACGTCCCCCTCCGGGGCATTATAACTCATTTAGCCCTGTCGCTACGTCTTATTCCATAATAGACCAGAAGGCCGATTCCCATGGACAGGGGGATAATCCCCCCCAACACCCCATAGGACGCCCCCTCCACTATGAGCAGCAATACGGTTAACGCGACGCCGACACTGCCCAGCAGCAAACCGGCAAGCAGGCTGAACGAAAGCAGATCAAACTCGGGCCGGTTATAATGTCCGGCCTTGATAAGCAGGGTCCTGCGGCGGTGATTCCAGAGCAGATAGAAAAAAGCCACCACCGCACTCATCACAATTCCCACAATGGGAATAACCGCGATAATAACCTGGGCCGCGGAAGAAGAGATTTGCTCCATTAAAACCGGCTCCTTTCATTGCCAATGTTACCTAAATTGTATACGCTTTTCTCTCTTTCGTCCATATTTTGACCTGGAATTTGCCGGAAGGTTGCACAGCGGCCCGGTGAGCGCCGCTATATGCGGTAGACCGCGCGGCTGCCGTTACTCGAGTACCATCAAGTCACTGAAATAGAGCGCTTCGATCTTCCCCAGACGCAGGCTTGCGTTGTAGCGCCGGAGAATTTCGCTTTTGGCGGCATTCTCGTCCGGGTTGATCGCTTGTTCGGCGGGAAGGGATGCAAAATATTCTATGGCGATGGTTCTGAAATCCCCGACTTTGGAGGCCAGCTCCTCGGTAAAGGCCCGGTCTTCGGGAGGGTAGGGAAAAGCAATGGAGAGCACCATTGTGGCCGGCACGGGAGACCCGCCCGCAAGGGGGATTCTAAGGCGCCCGATGCCGGTAAACACGCTGACCGCGCCGCCGCTGGTGTCACCGGCGGCGGTCCTGGCGGATTCGCCGCCGCCGATTCGGAACAGGGGGCCGGAACCGGCGGGGCGGAGAAACGCGTATAGCGTGCCGGCGGCGAGGAGGCCCGACAGGACCAGGATCAACAGGAACATAACGCGGCATACGATGATCTTCCCTCTGCTGCGGGGGGGCAATATTCGCTTCATTGCTTATTATGAGCAGTTGATTGGGAAATTTGCAAGGTAAGGGAACCCCCGCACAGGGCATCGGCGTTTACTTGCAATCCGCGCGCCACTACCATACTCAGAAATGTACCCGCTGACCGCTGATAGTCCTCGATTATAAGCGTTGCGGGATCGACATAGCCTATGTTGTGGGATCGACATAAGCTATGTTGCGGGATCGACATAGGCTATGTTGCGGGATCGACATAAGCTATGTGGATGGATCGACATAAGCTATGTTGCAGGATCGACATAGGCTATGTTGCGGGATCGACATAGGCTATGTAGATGGATCGACATAGCCTATGTTGTGGGATCGACATAGCCTATGTTTTGGGATCGACATAGGCTATGTGGATGGATCGACATAAGCTATGTTGTGAGATCGACATAGCCTATGTTGTGGGATCGACATAGGCTATGTGGATGGATCGACATAGGCTATGTGGGTGGATCGACATAGGCTATGTGGGTGGATCGACATAGGCTATGTTGCGGGATCGACATAGGCTATGTGGATGGATCGACATAGCCTATATGGGTGGATCGACATAGGCTATGTGGATGGATCGACATAAGCTATGTTGTGGGATCGACATAGGCTGTATTGAAGGGGATTAATCGCCCTTGCGGCAAGGCGGAACAGGGCGGGATCAGCGCAGGGAACGGGATACCGCGGATACCAGCGCCTGCGCGCGCGGCCTGTGGCGGGTGTTTCCCGCGCGGCCCGCGCTTATAGCGCCGCACCGTATGCCGCCCGCACCGTATGCGCCAATCAAAAAAAGCAAACGCCGATGCCCCCCCGCAATTTTCATCGGTGTGGTTCGTGGGTGGTTCGTGCGGACAGTGATTCTCCTCTCAAAACAGGGCCCGAATCAGCCGAAAATCAGAGAATACATGTCGGCTTTTATTTCCCGAAAACAATCCCTTTTGATACTGCTTGCCGCGCTTTGTACCGCGGCGGGGACGGCGGCGCTGTTGCACTATTTCCTCGCCGGACCGCGTCTGGGGCCGCTGTACGATTTTCTGCGGGACAGGCGCGCCGACCCGCCGGTTTCCAGGGAAATCGCCCTTATTGATACCGGCGAGCTGGTGGAAGCCGGCGATATTTTTACCGTGCTCATGGCCCTGAATGAACTGGGCGCGTCCGGCCTCATTGTGGAGGTTCCGGCGCTGGGGTATTACTCAGGAAGAACGGCGAGTGATGAGGAGATACGGCGGCGTTTTAATGACGAGTACGACCTGCTGGGGAGAAATATCCGCAACCTTTTTGAAGCAATCCGGCTCGGTTCCGTGCCGCCCTCGGAGTCGGCCGCTTATGTGGAAAATCTGGTGGAACTGGCTGAAAGGGGCAGGGACCGCCTTTCCGCTGCCCTTATCCGGCAGGACGAGGCCGTTTCGCTGCAGGCGGCCCGGGCCGCCGCGGCGTTCGGCGCAATGCTGGAGGCGAAGGACCTTCGCCCCGGAACCGGAGAGGCCCTTCCCTGGTACGCCCGCCCCCGGGCGGACGGCGACGGAAAGTTCAGGCGCATCGCCCCTTTGTTAAGCGGCGAAGACGCCATTGAGCACATTGTGTACCGGAGCCTTAAATCCCGCTGGGAAGAATCGTTTGTTGAGCAGGCCGGGGACGGGCCGGCGCTGGTAAACCGGCAAAGAGGCGGCGCTGAAACGCGAATCTTCCTTGACCGGGACGGAAACATCCTTATCGACAAGCCCCGGACGCTTACCGAAGGTTTCCGCCGCCTGGGGCTGGAGCGTTTTCGGGAATACGAGGCGGCGGACCGGGCCATGGCGCGCTTGTTGCGGGATGCCGAAGCGCTCGGCGTCTATTCGCGGACCATACCTGAGCGGATACCGCTCTTCCTCCATGATTACGCGGCAAGCCTGCGGGAAGCGCTGCTGGAAGCGCCGGACGCGGGGAAACAGGCCGCATGGCTCGCGGCCCGCGCCGAATACCTTGCCGGCCTGGACGAGTTTCTCTACGGCCCGGCGGAAACGGCCCTGGTCGGCGGCTACGAGGAAATTATCGCTACCGAGCAGCTGGCGGAGGAGGGGCTGGTCAAACTGCGCGGGCTCCGCGACGAATTGATTCGCTGCTTTGCCGCCATGCGGGAACAGCGCCGCCTGCTGGCCGAAAGCCGCGGCCTGCTGGCCGAAACCCTCGTCTCCTCCCTGTGCATAATGGGCGCGCCCTCCGGGGGAGACGGCCCGGTGGAAACATCAGCCCTGCTTGCCAACGCCCTCTTGACCGGCAGCCATATCATTCCCGCCCGGCGCCGCTGCGCTGTTATCTGGCCGCTTTCCTCGGCCGTTGTCATGCTCATTTGCGTACACGCCCTGCGGCCCGCAGCGGCGCTCCTTATGGGCCTTGCCGCCGCGCTCCTGTGCGCCGCCGGTTTCGCCTGGGCTTTTATCATTTCCGCTTACTGGATAGACCCGTTCATCTCCGCCGGTTCCTGCGCCGCGGGTACGCTCGTTATTTTTATCGCGAGGCTGGTGATTATACGCCGGGGTACGCGGCGTTTCCGTTACGCCTACGGGCCCGCGGTGAACAAAGCCTGCCTGAAAGAGCTTGTCCGCGCGGGCCGGCCCCTGCTGTCTGAAATCAACACCGTGGCGGCGGCTGTGCTTGCCGTCAAAAACCCCGGCCTGTACAGCCATGAGGACAAAGATCCTCCCGCCCGGGCGCGGCGCTCCGCGGCGGAATTCAGAAACGCCGCGGCCGGGGCTTTCAAACAGGCCGGGGCGGTGGTCGTCGCGTTTGAGGGAGACACGGTACTGGCCTGTTTCGGCTCGCCGCTTGAGCGGATTTGCCTGCGGCGGGCCAAAACCCGCGGCCACCCGGCGCTTAGAGCCGCCGAAACCGCCGCCGCCCTCCTGGGGACGGAAACCGCGGGCAAGACTCCGTTTGCCGCGTGGCGCTTCGGCATCGACTATGGGGAATGCGCTTTTTCCTGGTCCGCGGAGACCGGTTACACAGCCAACGGCCGCCCGCTTGTCCGCGCCCGTTTCCTCTCCGCCCTGGCCGCCCGCCGCAATATCCCCGCGCTCATCAGCGCCGAGGTGCATAAAGAACTGAAAAGCCCGGCGCGGAAGATAAAGACGAGGGAATCCGGCGGTATGGATATGTACGAACTTTCGACCGCTGCGCATCCGAATTCGGGATGACCACAGACCGGACAGGGAATACTGAACAACGGGAAGAAGCTCCCTCGTCATTCCCTATCGCTCATTCCCGCAAATTCCGCCCAACCATGACCGCCGGCCTAAACTGCACTATACTGATTTATATGAACCGAAAGATTCTGCCCGCTATTGCCTTTTTCATGCTGGCTCTGGCCGCGTTGCTGATGACAGCGGCCTGTGAGAGTCCCGCCGGTTCCGGCGTGATCTTCACGTATGGGGAGGAGAATGATGAGAGTACCACTCCCACTCCCACAAACCCTAATCAGCCTACGCCTACGCCTGATCCTACACCTACGCCTAATCCGCCTGCGCCTGATTCAGGTTTGGCGGTAACCGTCGAAAGCGCGGATACGTTCCTTGCCGCGCTGCAAAACCCCGCCGTTGGCACTATATACATCGCAAACAGTGCAGTGCAGTTAACGCTGGATAGCAACCTCTCCATCGCGGGCAAGACCGTCAACGCCCTTAACGGGGTCGATTGTACCATAACGATTCCCGATACCAAAACGTTAGCGGTTACGGGCAACACGGTATTCTGGGGCGTAACCATAGATACCGCGAGCGGCGGGACGGTCGAGGCCGCGGCGAATACCACGCTGACGCTGGATCATAGCGCCGTGCTGAACCTTGCAAACGGCGCGTCCGGGAAGCTGGCGGCCAATGCGCAGGTACTGGTGAAGAATGGCAGCGTGATTGACGACGCGGGCAGCGGGCAGCTTTGGAAAGGCGCGGGGGGGAAACTCACGATAGAAGCCGGCGGGATCGGCAAAGTGGGCGGCACAGAGACCGTCACCGGTCCTGGAAACGCTAACGGAGTGCTACAGCTTGCCGCAAACTCCTCCGTAACCTTAACCAAAAACTCCTACGCCATAGCGGGGACGGTGAATATGGCGAAACCCTTCGGTTTAGCCGGCGGCGATACGCTCACGGTCCCCGCCGGGGCGAACCTGCTTCTAACGGAAACGCTTGACATGCACCCCGGCGCGGTCACGAATGTGGCGCTTGGCGGCAATATCACCATAGAGAACCAGGGCAAACTCATCCTAAACAACGGCGCGGAAATGGCGCTGAACGGCACGGTAACGGTCACGAGCGGCGGCGAAATCCATGACCAGGGCGCGAACGGCGGCCATCAGGTTTGGAAGGGCAATGCCAAAGGTTCCATCGTCATTAACACCGGCGGGAAGGGCTATGTGGGCGCTACGCTTTTTGTCGGTACCGCGGCTGATAGCGCGTTGCTGGTACTTAAAGACAATGAGGAACATACACCTAAAACGCCCGGCAAGCTCACCATAAAAGAGTACGACTACCTGGTCGAAGGGCTTTTGGAGGTGACGACCGACTATTCCCTGCCCACGGTCTACACCTTTATGATAGCCAGCAGTTCAACACTGAAGATTGCTGAGAATAAAAAGCTGAAGATTGCAACCAACAATGTGGGAGCGGCTTTTGCCGGAACAGATTCAAATTCCAAGATTACTATAGGGAAAGGCGGGCAATTTATCGTTAACAACGTCCATTTTGGGGGCAACAACTCGACGGAAGAGACCCGTCTTTGGAACCCTACAACACAGGTCTGGATGCCGGCGTGGGCGCCTTGAAGCCTCTCTGGGGACCGCCCAGCATTAGGGTGGGAGGCCGCCCAGGCTTAGGGCGGGAGGCCGCCCTCGCATTAGGAGAGTGAACCATGCGGAACAGAGAGCGCTTTTACCGGGGCGGCAAGGCGGAACGCGAGTTTGCCCGGAACATGGAAGCGTCCGGGCGCTGTACCGGGCAGGCGGCGCTGTACTTTTGCCGGGGCAATGCCCGGTTTAAGGAGCGGCACTATGACCTCGCTATCGCGGACTACACCGAGGCCATACGGATCGATCCCGGTATGGAAGAAGCGATTAGCGGCCTTCGCGCAGGCGGCGGATTTCTTCCTGTAATTGCCGGATTTGCTCCCGGCTCTCGGCCTGGGCAGCCTGGTAGCCCTCCTGGAGGCCTTTATCATACTGAATTTCCCTGAGGCTCGCCTGGTCCATCAGGAATATTTCCCGCTCTATGGCCCGCATCCGCGTCACCTCGTCCTCGCTTATCTCCAGCACCGCCTCCACCGCCTCCCGTATCGCTCCGCCCTG
>JAISYA010000107.1 GCA_031270205.1 Treponema sp. | reverse complement strand
CCAGTGGCAAAAATGGACCTGGGCGACGATGAACTTCGTAAGCTACAGGAAGTCCTATTGCAGAACCCAAAGGCGGGAGAGGTGATACGGGGAACTGGAGGGTTACGGAAGATACGCATCGCCTTTGAAGGCAGGGGCAAAAGCGAGAGCGGCCGGGTTGCCTATGTGGACTTCACCATGCATGAGAGTATCTACCTCATCACCGCATACCCCAAGAGTGAGAAGGCGAATCTATCCAAGGCTGAACGGAATAAAACCGCTCAAGTGATTGTCCGGTTGGAGCATGGTTTAAAGGAACAGGAAGGTGGAAAATGAGCGTGTACGAGAGTATTATGCAGGGCTTGAATGAAGCGGTCGAATACCAGCAGGGGAGGATTAAAGCCCGGAAGGTAAAACTGACCATAAAGCCGGTGGACATCTTTAACACCGAGGATATACGGCAAATCCGGCAGCGAACCGGGTTAAGCCAGGTGATGTTTGCCGGATCGCTGGGGGTCTCCCCTAAGACCGTGGAAGCTTGGGAGAGCGGAAGGAACAAGCCGGAGGGAGCATCCCGCCGTCTGCTTGAGATCGTCCGGGATGACCCCGGTTTTCTACGGAGGTTTCAGGTCGAAGCCTGATGAGCCTCTCCGGCAAACCCATTTTTGCAAATCGGTGTCAACAAAATATTGACTTTGTTGACAGTAAAAGTATATACAAGTGTGGCTTACGTTTATGTAAGTCCTTATATTATAAGCATTTTGACGATTTGTGATAGTCCTGAAGACAAGGGCATCCCCCCGGACTGTTAACCACTGGGGTCCGTGGTTCTAACCCGCGCGGGGGAGCTTGGGCGGAGTAGCTAATTCCTTGTACAGCAAGGAATTAGCGAAAAGCCCCTTTTGGCCTTCTCAAAATTCGTGGCATCGTGCATTTGTCCTTTTGTGCGAAGGAGATGCTACCCATGCGCATCCCCAAAACCCTTCAGGCTCACCCTTAACCCTTCCTGCGGGATCCCGGATTTCGTGTGCAAAGACTGGCGCCGCCGAAGTTTCCAGCGCCTCCCGGCCGAGATCTCCCTGTACCGCAACCCCAGGACAAAACCCGTAGCGGAAGCCGGCGCCGTGGCCCTGATTGCCTGGCTCAAATGAAGGTTTTCACCGATTGAAAGCAAACGCCGATGCCCTGGCCTTTTCCGCGACACCTCCATTGTCTTTTTATTTGACAAGTCCGCGGTTCAGGGGTAGAATGTACCTCTGGAAATCGCGGGCGCTTCACGTCCGACGATTTTCGGGAATCCTTCTATAAGTATTAAGGAGAAAAGCATGAAAAGATTGTTGGTTCTTTTGCTTGCTCTGGCTGTTTCCGGCGCGCTTTTTGCCGGAGGCGGATCGCAAAGCGCCCCCTCAAGCGGTACCGCCCCCGCTCCGGCCAAGGAAATCCGGGTCTTGCTGGCGAATCATCCCTACGGCGAACTGCTGAAACCGGAGATTCCCGAATTTGAGCGGCAGACCGGTATCAGGGTTATCGTGGAAAGTTTGCAGGAATCCCAGCTTACCCAGAAGTTGACCACCGAGTTTGCCACCGGTTCTTCCACGGTGGATGTGTTTATGAGCCGTCCCCTACAGGAAACCCTGCTTTTTAACAAAAACGGCTGGTACGCACCGCTGGACGCCTATGATTTCTCCGATTATCCGGCGAATACGGTGGACATCGGGCGCAAAGACGGCAGGCCCTATGTGGTTCCTCTGGTTACCGAATGGCAGGTTCTCTACTACCGCAAGGACCTTTTCGACAAGGCGGGCCTCAAAGTACCCGCCAACTTTACCGAGCTTGAAAACGCCGCCCGGGTCCTGAACACCGGCGGTGTGGCGGGCTTCGGCTCGCGGGGCGCGGGCGCAGCTGCGGTTACCCAGCTTTCCAGCTATGTATACAACTACGGCGGCAATTACCTGAGCAACAACGTGGCGGTTTTTGACACGCCCGATGCGCTGGAGGCCATACGTTACTACGGCCGGCTTTTGGGCAACTACGGTCCCCAGGGCGTTACCTCTATGTCGTGGGAGGCCCTGATGCCGGTATTCCAGGCGGGCCGTCTTGCCATGTGGACCGACGCCTCGGTCTTCTACGGCCAGATCATCGATCCTACAAAAACCCAGATCCCCGCCGCCGACGTGGGAGTGGCAAAGCTGCCCTCGGGCCCCAAGGGCGATAGTCCTTTCATCGTGGTTTCCTGGGCTATGGGCATTTCCAGCAAGAGCCGGGACGTGGATTCGGCTATGAAGTTCCTTACCTGGGCAACCAGCAAAGACCTTGCCCTCAAGGGTATGGCCGCCAACATCACCATGGCCCGCAATTCCGTCTGGGATGATCCCCAGGTCAAGTCGATAATGAACCCCGGCCTTATCGAGACCAGGGTCCACGCTTCCCAAAACGGCTATCCCTATGACCGGCCCTTTATGAGTTCGGTAGGCAAAGCCCGCGACCTCATCGGAGAGGTGATCATCGAGTCGATCAACACCAAAGGCGCGTCCAACCGCCTCCAGGCAATGGCAACCGAGCGCGCCGCCGCGGTGAACGATCTGCTCAAAGCAGATGGGGAATATGGGGCGAAGTAAACGCAGCCCGCAAGGGCTGTGTATACGGGTGATGTACCACCCGCCCAGCGCGCAGTGACGCTACGCTATCAAAGAAAAGCAAGCCCGGCTTTAGCCGGGCGGGCGCGCCGCGGGGCGAAGTAAACGCAGCCCGCAGGGCGGTATACGAGTGATATACCAGCCGCCCGGCGCACGGTGACGCTACGCTATCAAAGCGCAGCAAGCCCGGCTTTAGCCGGGCGGGCGCGCCGCGGGGCGAAGTAAACGCAGCCCGCAGGGCTGTATACGAGTGATGTACCAGCCGCCCGGCGCACAGTGACGCTACGGTATCAAAGAAAAGCAATCCCGGCTTTAGCCGGGCGGGTCGCCGCGGGGCGAAGTAAACGCAGCCCGCAAGGGCTGTATACGCGTGATGTACCACCCGCCCGGCGCGCAGTGACGCTGCGGTATCAAAGAAAAGCAAGCCCGGCTTTAGCCGGGCGGGCGCGCCGCGGGGCGAAGTAAACGCAGCCCGCAAGGGCTGTGTATACGAGTGATGTACCAGCCGCCCGGCGCCCAGTGACGCTACGGTATCAAAGAACAGCAAGCCCGGCTTTAGCCGGGCGGGTCGCCGCGGGGCGAAGTAAACGCAGCCCGCAAGGGCTGTATACGAGTGATGTAACACCGCCCGGCGCACAGTGACGCTGCGGTATCAAAGAACAGCAAGCCCGGCTTTAGCCGGGCAAGCGCGCCGCGGGGCGAAGAAGCAGCAGTCCGCAAGGGCGGTATACGCGTGATGTACCAGCCGCCCGGCGCACAGTGACGCTACGGTATCAAAGAACAGCAAGCCCGGCTTTAGCCGGGCGAGCGCACCGCGGGACGAAGAAAACGCAGCCCGCAGGGCTGTATACGAATGATGTAAACATACCTGAGAGGAGTGTAATTTGGTCGGGAAGAGTGGTTTTGTTGAACGTAATCTGAAATATATCTTCCCCTTGCCGGCGATCATCTTTGTGATCCTGCTGATGATTTTTCCGGTCTGTTATACGCTCGTTATCAGTTTTACCGACTGGGCGCTTACTTCCGGCAGGCCCATGCGGTTCGCGGGCTTCGGAAGTTACCTGTCGGTGCTGAAAGATCCCCGCTTCCACGCCTCCGTGTGGCGGACTTTCGCCTTTACTTTCGGGGCGGTGGCGGCCGAGGCGGTACTGGGTACTATTATCGCGCTGATCCTCAACCGGGAGTTTATCGGCAAGGGCCTGCTCAAGTTTATCCTGCTGCTGCCGCTGGTGGTAACGCCGGTGGCTATCGGCATTGTGTTCAACCTGTTTTACGATCCCACCATCGGTTTTCTCAACTTTATACTCAACAGCCTGGGCCTGCCCCAGAGCGGCTGGGTAACCGGGGCCAAAACGGTGCTTCCTTCCCTGATGCTGGTTGACGTGTGGCAGTGGACCCCGATGATCGCCCTCATCGTGCTGGCCGGCCTGTCGGGTCTTTCTTCCGAGCCTTTTGAATCGGCCATGGTGGACGGCGCCAACGGCGTCCAGATATTTTTTCGCGTGACCCTGCCGATGATCATGCCCACGGCGCTGACCGCCATTGTGCTTCGGGCGGTGGACGCCCTGAAAACCTACGACATCATCTACGCCATGACGCGGGGAGGGCCGGGCTATTCTTCGGAAACCCTCAATATTCTGGCCTATAAACTCAGTTTTGAGTATTTTTCCCTGGGCCAGTCCTCGGCGGCGCTGGTGTTTCTCTTTTTGATAGTGCTCCTGTTCAGCCTTGGGGTTATGCGGCTGCGCAGACAATTTGAACAATGACGGGGAAAACGGGAAAAATGAAACGTCCTTTTGGTTTTAAGCTGCTTTTCTTCATTTTGATTATAGTGATAGTGATCCCGACGATCTTTCCCTTCCTGTGGATGTTCATGTCTTCTTTCAAAACCCAGGTGGACATTATCTCCTGGCCGCCCAGACTGATTTTCAATCCCACCATGCGGAATTTCCAAAAAGTGTTCGAAGAACAGAATTTTCTGCTGTACCTCAAAAATTCGTTTGTCGTCGCTTTTACCGCGGTGCTCCTGTCCCTGATCATTGGCCTGCCCGCGGCTTATTCCATCGCCCGCTTCGGCCAGAAGCGGCTCCTGATGCTGATCCTGGTGGCCCGCCTCATGCCCGGCATTTCCTTCCTCATGCCCTGGTACATCCTTTTTTCCCGAATCAGGCTGATGGATTCCTACACGGCGCTGATCCTCTCCCACATGCTCATCGCCCTGCCGGTAGTGGTCTGGATCATGTCGGCCTATTTTGAAAGCATCCCGCCCGAAATGGAAGCCTCCGCCATGGTGGACGGCGCAACCCGCCAGCGGGCTTTTGTCTCGATAATTCTGCCCCTTTCCATGCCCGGCGCGGTAACCGCCACTACCCTGAGTTTTATCTATTCCTGGAACAACTTCATGTTCTCCCAGGTACTCAGCATGGAAAAAACCCGCACGCTCCCCATCGCCGTGTACAATTTTATGTCCTACGCTGAGGTTGACTGGGGCGGGGTTATGGCCGCCGCCGTCGCCATCGTCACCCCGGCGATAATCCTCACGATGATATTCCAAAAATACGTGGTCAAGGGCCTTACCGTCGGCGCGGTGAAGGGCTAGCAGTTTGTTGCGCCTGCGGCTTTTCCCGTTTTTCGGTGCCGTCAGCGTTTCGCGCTGCGAAGCGCAGTGGTCCGTGGTTAATTTTCCTAAAATCCCCGCCGCGGAAAATCCCCGTTAAATCCTCAGGCGCTCCACATGGTGATACGCAGCGGAACGCGCCTGCTTGACCGAATCGTCCTTGAGGTAATCGTCAAAGGGCATCATGCGGTCAATATAGCCGCCCGCCGCGTCCGCTCCCTGGGGCAGAATCTCGATAATCCGGTTGGCGATTGAATTGATAAATTCATGATCGTGCGAGTTGAAAAGGATCACGCCGGGAAAGGCGGCAAGACCGTCGTTGAGGGCGGTAATCGCTTCAAGGTCAAGGTGGTTGGTCGGCTCGTCCATGATGAGGACATTTGCCCCGGAGAGCATCATTTTGGCGAGTATGCAGCGGACTCTCTCCCCGCCTGAAAGAACGTTTACCGGCTTCAGCGCCTCGTCACCCGAAAAAAGCATGCGGCCCAGAAAACTGCGCACATAGGTTTCATCCTGATCCGGGGAGTATTGCCTGAGCCAGTCGGTAATCGAAAGATCGGAATTAAAAAAGGCGGAATTCTCTTTGGGGAAATAGGAAAAGGCCGTGGTCTGGCCCCAGTAAGTATCGCCGCTTTCGGCTTTTTTCGCGCCGGCGATAATGTCGAATAATGCCGACTTGGAGGCATGTTCAATTCCCACAAAGGCGATTTTGTCGTTCCGGTTGACCAGCAGCGAAAAGTCCCTGAGCAGTTCCGTTCCCTCAAAAGAAAAACGCAGTTTTTCCACCCGCAGCACATTGTTGCCGATTTCCCGGTCTGGCTTGAAACCCACATAGGGAAACTTGCGGCTTGTAACGGCGATGTTTTCCAGGTCAAGTTTTTCCAGAACCTTTTTGCGGCTCGTGGCCTGGCGGCTCTTGCTGGCGTTAGACGCAAATCGCTGAATGAATTCTTTCAGTTCTTTGGCCTTGTCTTCGCGTTTTTTGAGCTGGTCTCTGGCCTGGCGCTGAAGGATCTGACTCATCTGATACCAGAAATCGTAATTCCCCGAATAGGGGCTTATCCTGCCGTAGTCGATGTCGCAGATATGGGTACAGACCGCGTTAAGGAAATGGCGGTCATGGGAAACAACGATCACCGTGTTGGGAAACTCAATGAGAAAGTCCTCCAGCCACGAGATGGATTCCAGATCAAGGCCGTTGGTAGGCTCGTCCAGAAGCAGAATGTCCGGATTGCCGAAAAGGGCCTGTGCCAAAAGTACGCGCACCTTTTTTGATTCATCAAGCTCTGCCATGAGTTTGGCGTGGTCTTCCTCGTCGATGCCGAGGCCGGAGAGGAGCTGGCCCGCCTGGGCTTCCGCCTCCCAGCCGCCGAGTTCCGCGAACTCCGCCTCAAGCTCGCTGGCCCTCATGCCGTCCGCTTCGGAAAAATCTTCCTTGGCGTAGATCACCTCACGCTCCTTCTGCACGCTGTGCAGTTTCGCATAACCCATGATCACCGTTTCCAGAACCGGATATTCCTCAAAGGCAAAGTGATCCTGTTTGAGTACGGCGGCACGCAGATTTTTGCCGATTGAGATTTCACCCCTGTCGTGCTCGGTCTCGCCGGAAAGAATTTTGAGAAAAGTGGATTTTCCCGCGCCGTTCGCGCCGATTATGCCGTAGCAGTTGCCCGGGGTAAATTTGAGATTAACATCTTTGAAGAGGATACGCTCTCCAAAACTGAGACTGACATCGCTTACGTTTATCACCGGTTGTTTCTCCGAATCTTTTAATTATTGTCCGGAAACTGACCCGGATTTAACTGGCAAGTACAACACCGCCGCTGTATGCCGTAGCCGCCGGGACGCACGCGGCAACTGCGTTACCGAACGTTGCGCCCCCTCTACGGGGCTTCGCAGCGCTCCCCATCCGCCTGAGCCGGCTTCTGCCCGCGTAATTATCATTTTTTTCTAAAGGTTTCCAGCAGGCGGGAGATTATGCCCTTTTTGCGGGCGGCTTGCTCCGGCGCGGCGGCCTTTTCTGTCCGCGGAGTTTCGGCGCTGTGCCCGCCCTTTTCCCCGGCGGAAGCGCGTCCTGCCGCGCCCTGCCCGGCATCGCCCGGCCGGGCTTTTCGCCGCTTGCGGTTTCTGCCGCCGCCGCGTTTGCCTCCGTCCTCGCCGGGGCTTCGGCTGCCTCTGCTGTCAACGGCGGCCACGGGGGCTTGCCGCTCACGGGAAACGGCCTCGCCGCCGCTCCGTGAAGCGGCGGCGTATTTCTTTTTGTACAGGGCCATCCGCTCTTCAAAGGAAAGCTGTGAAAGATCCCGCTCCGCCGCCGGTGCGGAATCCCTGCCCGCCCGGGAGCGGCCCTTACCGGCCGCCCCTTCGCGGGAGGCATTGCCTTCACGGAAGGCATTGCCGTCCCGAAAAGCGGTATCGTGCCGCCGGCCGCCTCCGCTACCACGGTCTCCACCGTGCGGCCTGTCTTCGCGCCGTTCCCTGCTCACTCCGGCGCGGCCCTCGCCGTGAGGACGCGCGCGCCTGCCTTCAGCGGCTCTGGCGTTGACGCGCGGATGACGCCCCTCCCGCGGGTCTCCGTAGACCTCGGTGTGGATGCGCATACCGGCGCTTTTATCCTCCGTGTGCAGATCGGACATAGCTATTTCGGAGGGGATTTTTTTCCCGATGTAGCGCTCAATAGCGGGCAGCTCGTATACGTCCTGTTCGCTGGCAAGGGTTATCGCCTTGCCGGTTTTTCCCGCCCTTGCCGTGCGCCCGATGCGGTGCACGTAGTTTTCGGATTCAACCGGCAAATCGTAATTGACCACCATGGCAAGGCCGTCAATGTCCAGCCCCCGCGCCGCGACATCCGTGGCGACGAGATATTTAATCCTGCCGGCTTTTACGTCGTCAATCACCTTGAGCCGCCTGGTCTGGGGCAAATCGCCGATAATGAATTCGCAGTCATAGCCGTTGATCCGCAGCCGCTTGGCCACGATCTCGGTGTAACGCTTGGTATTGCAGAAGATGAGGGCGCTTTCCGGCTTTTCCCGCGCAAGGATTCCCAGAAGGAGCCGCATTTTTTCCTCTGAGGGAACATGGTAGAGGACCTGTTCAACTTCCTCCACCGTGACAATTTCAGGCTCAATCTCGATTTCAAAAGGGGACTTGGTGTACTCCCAGGCGAGGTTCTTGACCCAGGCGTTGAGCGTCGCCGAAAAGAGCATGGTCTGGCGGCGGTCCGCCGGAGGCACTACTTTGATAAGTTTTCGGAGGTCAGGGTAAAACCCCATATCGAACATCCGGTCCGCCTCATCAAGCACGAGAAAGGCGATGTTCATCAGATTCATTTTGCCCGACTTGTTAAGGTCCAGCACCCGGCCCGGCGTGCCCACGAGGATTCGCGCGTTGTCTTTCAGGAGCTGTTGCTGCTGGGTATACCCGACGCCGCCGTAAAAACTGCCGATTTTGAAGGGCAGGTACTTGCCCAGCGCCTTTGCCTCTTCCTCAACCTGAACGGCCAATTCCCTGGTGGGCACCATAATGATGGCCTTTTTCCCCGTCAGAAGCTCCTCGGTAAGGAGCCGCTGAAAAATGACAATAAGAAAGGCCGCGGTTTTTCCGGTTCCCGTCTGGGACTGCACATAAAGGTCCTGCCCGCCAAAAGCATGACTCAAAACCTGCTCCTGAACCGGCATACAGCTCACATATCCGGCTTCGGCAATGCCCCGCTGAAGGTCGGGATCTAGGTTTAATTCTCTGAATTCCATAATATGGTGGTATAATAGCAGATTTCAAGAGAAATGAATAGTTGCGTTTCGCCGCGCCATACGGGAGTCCAGGGCGAGAGATGCGGGGCGGCCTTTCCGCAAAACTCCAGGTGTTTTTGTTACGAGATGCGGTACTTTTGGGTGGATGCTTCTTATGGCGCCGCAATCAGCGTTTCGTTCGTGCTGCCAATGTCGCTGCCGCCGGTCCGGGACGCGCCGCCTTTGGTGTACGCGCCGCCCGCGCCCCACTTGGCGGCGCGGTTTAGGCTTACGTTTCGGCGATTCGGGCCTATGCCCAGGCGATTCGGGCCTATGCCCGAGTGATTCGAGCCTATGCCCGAGTGATTCGGGCCTATGCCCGAGTGATTCGGGCCTATGCCCGAGTGATTTGGGCCTACGCCCGAGTGATTCGGGCCTATGCCCGAGCGACTCGGGCCTACGTCCGAGCGATTCGGGCCTATGCCCAAACGACTCGGGCCTATGCCCGAATCACTCAAGCCGCGCCGCGGAAGGCTTAAGCCATAGCCGGAACGGCGCGGATAAGGGCGGGAATCACGCGGATTGGGGCCGGAATCACGTGAATTCGGGCTAAAATTGCCCGAATTCACGATTTTGCGCCCGGCGCGTGGCGCCTGCGCGCCTTGGCGTGTACTGTTGGCGAGGCTCGTGTCCGTCCCGGCGGGAAGGCTGCCGGCTTTACCGTAAATCGTGCCGCCGGACATGGTGAAGATGGCGATCGTGCCCGGAAGCCCGCCCGACTTCAAACTCCGCTCAACTTCTTCAACTCCTCCCTCCTCACTTTTTCCCCTCCGGTTCTCGTAGCGGCAGCACACGTAGGCCGTCTTGCCCGCGTCCTCCGCATCGAAAAATAGAAAGAGTATACCACCGCTAAAAAAACATCGCGGTTTGTATGAATTTATAAGAAAAAGTGACTTGGCATTAAAGATGATGCCGGCAAGGACCCTTTCCAATATCAGCGCAAGGCGTGAAGCGCAATGAGCCTCCGCGGGGCAAGCCCCGCGGTATCTTAAACGTTGCGTTAATTCGATCGGAGGCTCGTTCGATAGGAAGTTTTTTATACCGTCTGGTTTAATACCAAATCATTGTAAGCG
>JAISYA010000197.1 GCA_031270205.1 Treponema sp. | reverse complement strand
CTCCTGTTTTACTTCTCCCTTCTCCACTTCCTCTTCCTCTCGGCCTCTCATTTCAGACTTTTTCACTTCCCTTCTCACTTTCGTTCTCAAGATCACTTCCTTGGACAACCATTCCCTTCTCCATCTCTTCTTCAGACTTCCGTCGCACATTCCTTCTCCTTTTCTTACTTTCCTTCGCATCCATGTTTCCTCCTGTTTTACTTCTCCCTTCTCCACTTCCTCTTCCTCTTTTACCGCTCTTCTTGATAACAACACAGAAAATCAAGGAGCGCACAGTCAATTAGTTTTGGAACAGGCTCAATTTTCTACTTTTTTCCCGCGCTGTTAAACGGCAGGGTAACATGGCGGTCTTCCATGTTATGCAGTTTCAGGAATTCGCGGATCGCGCACAAATTGGCTTCGGTATCGGTAATTCCCGGTATCAGGGGCGTCCGGGGCGTTACCCTGACGGCGGAACCGGCAAGACGGTGGAAGTTTTCCAAAATCAGGGTATTGTCCCGCCGGGTGTATTCTTTATGGGCGGCAACGTCCATCAATTTGATATCAAAATAAATGTCACTGATATACGGAAGAACATAACGCTCAAAATTCTCGTACGCGAAATAGCCGCATGTTTCAACAAGAACCGGGATGTTCCGTTTATGCAGTTCCTGCGCTATCCTGCCGGTATAGCGGGGGTACAAAAGCGGCTCCCCTCCGCTAAAAGTAACGCCGCCGCCGGAAATCCGGTAATAGTGTTCGTCTTCCATAATAAGGCGGAGCAGATCTTCATCGGTATATGATACCCCCATCCACCGCAAGGCGCGGGAAACGCAGTGATCCACACAGGAACCGCATTTAACGCACCGCCCGGCCTCAAGCGTCATATAAGGAAGATTGGACGTTTCTATATGAATAACATGACGCGGACAGGTTTCCTCACACTGGAGACAACGAATACAACGGGCCCGATCAAAGGAGAACTCCGCTTCGGGGAGCCATGATTCAGGGTTATGACACCAGCGGCAGCGCAGGGGGCAGCCTTTAAAAAAAATAACCGTTCTGATGCCGTCCCCATCGTCCATGCTGCCCCGTTTAATGTCAAACACTAACTGGCCAATATAAACCCTCCCGGAAAAAACGCGGCATTTCTAGGAACCTGCGGGGCTTTGCGTAATTTGCATAGAGAAATGCGTAATTTCACGCGTTTCAAGGCTCCCTTATGAGTCTGTAGGGCAAAGTCCCACAAATTCCTAGGCCGGCGTGACCATCATTTTAAGACGCATCGCCAGATACGCGAATTTGTTAATATAATTAAGGTTACCAAAAAAATCTATTTCCTGATTCAGCAGGGCGTTTAAAATATCCGGCGAAGGGGAAAGGAGGAATTTTACCAGCGAACTCCCATCCCGGAAAATCAGCGTAAAAGTAGGGTCATTTATTTTCCTGCTGTTCACCGTAAGTTTGTTGTTTTCAAAGATCGCGGCGACGTATACTTCGCCGATTTTATCCTGAAATACATACCGGGCGGAAAAATTTTCAATATTCCGCCTGAAATCTTTATCAACAAAAAAAGTCAAACCCATAACTTTAAGCAGAATATCCAGGAAGTCGTCCGCCGCCTGCTCCTCAATGCATATTATCATATTTTGCAAGGCTCTTTTCTGACGGTTTTTTCTGAAAAACAGCAGGTTGAGAATGCCGCGGCCCAGCGCGGAAAAGAATTTACACATATAAAACCGCCTCCCCATTTTTCTCAATGTCATATTCGCTGCGGGTTATCAGCTCATCTTTCATGGTTTCGTTCAGATCGTTAAAATATGCCGAATACCCCGACACCCGGACCAGCAGATCACCGTAGTTCTCGGGGTGGGCTTTGGCGTCTTTCAGCATGGCCGAAGACATGATATTAAACTGAACCTGCTGTCCGCCCTTGACAAAGTAGGCTTCCACATAATCGCCGAAACGCTGGATATCCTGCTCGTTTTTGACTGCGGTAAATTTGATATTCAACGCCTCACCGCCGGGAATATACTCGCTTCCCAAAGACGCGACACTATTCAGGCATTCGGTAAGGCTTTTGGTCACGCCGGAAACGGGCGTAATGCCGCTGGCAAAAGGAATATTAGCCTTTCGTCCGTTCGGCAGGGCATAGGTGATCTTTCCCTGCCCGGAATGATTGGTCATGGTCCAGTAGGCCGGCCGGTATTTGCCTCCGCGATAATTGGTGTATCCCTGGTAAGTATCATACAGAAACCGGATCATGCCGCGGGAATCGCCCTTCTCCGTTTCCGCCGCGGTTCCGTATTTAAGGGACTTGTTTAACAGAAACTGCCTTAGCTGTTCCTGTCCGGGCGTCTTTTCAAAGTTGCCCCGTATCGCCTCCAGCAGTTCCCCGAAAGAACAGTATTTTTGTTCGTACACGGCCGCTTTTATCGCGTTAAGGGAATCTACCGTATCGGCAAAGCCCACGTGGGTTGCCCCGGAAGAGTTGTAAACCGCGCCACCGAAAATCAAATCTTTTCCCTTGTCAAGCGGCCCCTCGAAAAGCGCGGAAAGCAGAGGGGTCGGTAGCATTTCCTTGTGAATTTTCGCCATTTTTTCGTTTAATCCAACGGCCTGCGCTATCAGCCAGCGGGCCTGTGTCTGGAAGGCATCCCTGAATTCGTCAAAACTCCGGAAGGTCGCCGGATCGCCGGTCTGCGTGTTAAACTGCTCGTCGCCGGTAATATACCGCCTGCCGCCGTACAGGGCCAGCTCCAGCGGGGCGGAAAGATTTAATATGATTGAACTTGACGCATCATAACTGCGGCCGGAGACGGCAAGTTCGACACAGCCGATTATTGAATAGTCCCGCGCGTGTTCCAAAGTAACACCCTGGTTCCGCAGGGTTTTGATATTTTCCACATCGTTGTGAAAAGCCGGCACCGCTTTGGTATTGGTGATAACTTCGCAAACTCGGTTACGGTAGGCTTTTGTGTTTTTTTCATAATGGTAGCGGGCATTCATATTGGGTTCACGCAGTTTCAGCAGTTCCGTCACCCGGAGCATGATGTAGGTTAAATCATTAACCGCGTCTTCTCCCTGCGCGTCAACCCCGCCCAAAGTTACCGCCGGCGCCGTGCCCGCGCCGCCGAAAAGTTCTTCGGAAACCTGGGGAACAAGATCAACATTATCGCCCATTTTGATCCACAAACACCCTGTCAGTTCCAACGCTTCTTTAATAGTCAGTTTACCGTTTTCTATGTCTTTTTTATAGTAGGGATACAACACCTGATCCAACCTACCGGGACTGATAGCCATATTGATATTTTCAGCGTGAATACCGATAAGGCAAAGCCAGACGCAGTTTACCGCTTCCCGAAAATTTGCCGCAGGTTTTTGGGGTACGTTTCTACACACTTCCGCCTGGGCCAGCAGACGCCGCTTCCTGCCTTCGTCCGTTTCCCGGGCGGCCAAGCCGGCAGCGGCGTTGGATAAATTCCGCGCGTAATCAAGAACTCCCTGGAGGGATACGCAGACCGCCTCGTAGAACTCGCGCTCTTTGCCGCCGCTGTTCTCCGCCTTTTCCCGGGCTTCCCGCATAATCGCGGACATGCCTTCCCGCAGCACCCGCTCAAACATCGGCACCGTATGGGAAATGCACCCCGCCTTGCTTGAAATAAAGAAAATCATTTTTTCAAGCAGCCTGATAGCCGTATCTTTATTACCGTGCCGTTTCTTGGTCGCCGCCAATACATCCCGGTCAATCCAGTAAGGGTAAATTTCCAGATTCAGTTCCCGGGCGTCATCGGCGCTCAGTAACTGGGGATTCTTTTTCCGTTTGCTGATGGTTTCAAGTTCCGACCAGATAGTCATACCGATAAATTCAGGATACACCGGCGCGGTTTTCAGCTTTGAGCCGGTTGTCCCCGCCAAAAGACTTATGTCAGGAAAAACCGGCTTTTTGTTTGACAAATAATTGTTTACCGCCTTCGCCCGGTATAGCAGAGGCTCTCTTTCCATATCCATCGGGGTAGTCTTCATAAATTGGGTGATATAATGCGCCCGCTCAATACATATCTCCACCGATGCGGAAAGAAGCTGTTTTCGCAAATCGCCCAAATAATCAAGATTTGATAAGGTATATTCCCTTAAACCAATGTCCGGCAGTGTTATTTGCGCCATCGATTCCCTCCTTGACGCCAAACTAGGCGGATTCATATTTCTTTATCAGTATTTTAAGATCTTTTATCTGTTCTTTGCGCCCTATCGAGGCGTATTCACCGGTAACCGCATATACCCGTTTATAGGCAAGCTCATTATAGTCAAAGAAATCCCGGGTTACTTCTTCCGTCGAAAGTATCGACGCGGCCCTGCCCCTGTCCCCTTCGGGTGAATGAATATCCATAAGCATTTCTTCGGTTATTTCGAAGGAATTCATCAGCGCCTTATCGCCCAGTATTATCTTGAGCCCGAAGTCAAAATAATCGCTTTTGTTATAATGGTACTCTATATTCGGAAATGCCTTTGACCAGCTTTTTGTTAGTTCCTCGACATTCTTCTCGTCATTGACTGTCTGTGCCCACGCCACCTGCCGGAGTTTCGCTTCGAAATCATCCGGAACAGGAACATGATTTGCCCGGGACAGCATTTTGAGAATATTCTTTGAGCAGGATGTAAAGAAAACACTGTTATTCCGGACTACCAGGGGTTCAAGTCTCTCGTTTTCATTCTTTTTCATAATCAGCGTGATAGAATAATCACAGATATCCGGCGTGTGTCCCGCGTTGGCATGTCCTATGGAGGGCAGTGTTTTAAACATCAGCCTCTCAAATTCGCTCAGCGCCTCCTTTGACGCTTTTTCGGCGCTTTGTATGGCGGCCTGGTTTTCCCATCCGTGAAGCCCGGAAAAGAAAACGTGCGAATAGGTATCGGCAAAAGTATGAAACATCATACCCAAATTCATAAGGCTTTTTAAATCACCGGGTTTTGCTTCGTTTACCGCCGATTCCGCAAGGCGGTTGATAAGCGCCGCGTTTTTATCTTCGGCATTAAGGCACCGGTATTTGGAACGGTCAAGGCCGCCACGGGACTCCATGTCGCCCAGGGGTTCCGGGGTGATAAAATGAAACGGCATCATGGCGTGACGCTGGTAATCATGGGAAATTTCGTTCAACAAATTGAATCCCGTCGGGCAGGGCAAAAAAATCCACGCGTTATTGCCGATATTCTCCGCCAATCCGTTCTGTTCAAAAAAATCGGGAACCGCGCCTTTAACAACAAAAGGGGCGTTCATGATAAAATCATCTACCTGCTGGGAAAAGTGCGCGACATATTGGGCGTCGCCTTCCCGAAGACCTGCAAAACGCGCCAGTGTTTTTACGGTAAAATAATGATAATTGATATTCATACATCATCCTCCTGTTTTTCTCCGGTCATACGTTCCAGTATAAAAAAATATCCTAAATTATGCTCCCATTTCAGATCCGTTACACCCAAAATAGTGTTATCATCGATCCGCGCAAAAACATCAATAACCGGCTTTTGATCGTACAGCATGGCTGCGGTTATTTTACTCCTGAATTTGATGGTCCGAAGCCGCGCTTTTGGCTGTTTTGTTCTGATAAATAAAGAGACCAACGGAAACAACAGCGCCGCCGGTTTCCGGGGAAAGCGCTCGAAACTTTCCAGCGGAAGCATTCCGGGATTCGCGATAAAAACGCCTCCCCGCCCGGTCCGGAACAACAGGGGATGAACCTGCTCCTCGTTGAAGATAATTTTACCGTACCAGCGGATAGCGGTCAGCAGCCCGTCCATAGGGTGGCCCGCCGGCAATTCATATCCCCGCCAGCGCCCGTACAAAAGGTCCGGGGCGGCCGGCTCCAGATCGTCGAAAAACCGGAAAGCTGTTTCCTGAGTCAGGGGCGCTTTTGCCTGTAATAACCGTAACTCTCCGGTAAAATCCATGTTACCGCCTTTTATACTGCTTAGTCATAAAAAAAGATTCGGTGAATATATACAGAGAGAGATTATCCCCGCAAAGGCGCTAAAAAGCAAGCAAAAAGCGCAAAAAATCTTCATCTTCGCTCTTTTCATGTGTAACAGCGTAGCACGGATTAAGCCGGCGGTCAAGCGGAAATTTGCTCGTTTTTCATTATTCACTGCTCTTTGCTCCCTGCTCATTGCTCCCTGTTCCCTGCCAATTGACAATTCCCCGAATCCCGGCCATACTCGTTTCATACGTATGAACCTCCGCGCGGTAAGCCTGGCAAGCGCGGCAAGCCGCGGGGTATTAAACCAGACTTCGAATAAACAATTTTCACTATAACAGGTTGAACAAGAGCGGACATGGCCAACAAACAGGTATATACGATGAAGGATGTCGCGCGACTGGCCGGAGTAACCCAGCCCACGGTTTCCCATGTGATAAACGGCACGGCGAGCATTTCCACCGCGGTATCCGACAAGGTGCTGGAAGCGATTAAAAAGCTTAATTACCGCCCCAACGAGTTGGCCAGGGGACTTAAGACAAATACCTCCAAAACCATCGGCATTGTAACGCCGGATATCACGAACAGTTATTACGCCTGTATAGCCAAGGAGATCGAAAGCCTCCTGGTAAAAAAGGGATACATCGCTTTTTTGAGCAATACCGATTATGACCGGGAAAGTGAACGGGTTTTGATTGATAAATTGCTGCGTTACAATGTAGACGGCGTTTTAATACTGTGTGAATTTTTGAACCGGAAGCCGCTGAAACACCTGGAAAGTTACGGTATTCCGGTTGTTTTTCTGGATGACGAACCGGAAGACCACGCGGGCTGCATGATTTCCACGGAAAATGAGCGGGGCGGCTATCTTGCCGCAAAACACCTGATAGACCGGGGACGCAGGCGCATAGCCTATCTGGGAGAGAAAGTGTCGCTGTTCCCCCTGAGAATGCGCTATGAGGGATACCGGATGGCTCTGACGGAATCAAATATCCGGCCGGATGAGAATCTTATGATCCTGGACAACGACATGATTTACAATTTCAGCAAGGGCTTAAAATACAGCAAGGACATACTGACCAAAAAGCCCGACGCGGTCTTTGCGTCAACCGACATTATCGCCATCGGTTTTATGCGCGCCTGCGCCAACGCGGGAATCAAAATCCCCGATGACATTGCCATTGTAGGATATGACAATATACCGCTGGCCTCGCTGATGACACCCTCCCTCAGTACGGTTAGTCAGCCGGTTGAGGCTATCGCGGCCAATGCGGTGGAGCAGTTGTTTTTGCAGATTAACAGCCGGCCCTATGAAAAATATATCGTTCTGGAACCGCAATTGGTGATACGGAACACCACTTAAACGCCCCGGCTCAGCGCATCCAAAAAGGCCGCGGACGCGCGTTTGTTTCCGCCGGGGCCTACGCAGGACGGGCAGCCGGATTTGCAGGGACAGCGCCTTATCGCGTCACGGATCGCGGCAAAGAGCGGGAGGGCGCGCGGGGCGAGGCTTTCGGCAAGGCCGGTGCCGCCGGGGTATTTGTCGTAGATGTACAGCGCCGGTATGCCGAAATGAGGGTCGCGGACGCGCTCGGCAATACCCAGGTCCCTTGGATCGCAGAGGAGAAACACCGGGGCGATGTTGCGGATGAGGGTTCCCGCGCCCGCAAGCGCCGCGCCGGCCGCCCGCTCGTCCAGCGCCGAGAGGGCCTTTCCCCCGGCGTGGCCCGGACCGAAGAGCAGGACCAGCGCCCTGGTCTGCGTTTCTTCCTCCGGCAGCACGATGTCGCCGTAGCCGATGTTCTCGTGGGTGTGGAAACGTATCTTCTTGAATTTGGCAACCTGTGAACGGACCAGCACATCGCCCAGAACGCCCCCGGCGGCAGGCTCCTCTACCATGTATGTAAATACCTCGTCTTCAGACAAAACCTTGATGTCGGTTTTTACCAGCCCGTCGGTGAAGTAGTTCACATCGGCCTCGCGGACAAGGCATTTGCGGTTTTCGATGTCCAGCGCTTCCACCATGTACTGCCTGCCCCGGTGGATGTACACCGCGTTGGGAAAGATCAGTTCCTTGGCGCTGGGCCCGTCCATCTCGCCGATAACGGCGTTCCTGCCCGCGGTTACGTCGATAATCACCACGTTATCGGCAGTGGCCGAGCGGAGGCTGATCCCTTCGGCGGGGAAGGAACGGTCCGCCCAATGCCAGCGCCCCGCTGCCGCGCCCCGCGGGCCTTGCGTGTGTCTGACAACACCCGCTTCCTCAAGAAAGGCCAGCGCCTCTCCCGCCGCGCCGCCGAAAGGCTCCTTCCCGCTTGCGATAGCTTCGTCATTGAACGGCAGCTCGAAACAGGCGCATTTTACGTGGTCGGCAAGAATGTAGGGATTGTCCGGATCGAGGCGGCCTTCTTCGGCGCTTTTGCGAAAGAACCAGTCCGGGTCGTTCATGATGAACTGGTCGATGGGTGAGGCGGTGGCCACAAACACCGAGACCGACGAGCCGCCCCGCCTGCCCGCGCGGCCCGACTGCTGCCAGAAACTGTTGAAAGAGCCGGGGAAACCCGCCACCACCGACGCGTCAAGGCCGCCGATGTCGATCCCCAGTTCCAGCGCGTTGGTCGAAACCACCCCCTGAATATCGCCCTCCCGCAGGCCCCGCTCAATCTCCCGGCGCTCGTTGGGGAGCAGGCCGCCCCGGTAGGCTTCCACCCTGATACGCGAATTGTCGGTAAAAATGTTGGCAAGGTCCTCGTTCACGTAGGAAGCGGCCACTTCGGTTTTGACGCGGGAATGGGCAAAGAGGATCGTCTTAATCCCCGCCTTGAGCAGCGCCAGCATCCAGCGGCGGCTTTCGGTAACCGCCGAGCGGCGTATGCCCTGCACCGTGTCCACGAGCGGCGGGTTATAGAGAACAATCCTTTTTTCGCCGCGGGGCGCTCCGTTTTTGTCCTCCAGTTCCACAGGAAGGCCGATAAGCGCCCCGGCCAGCTCTTTGGGGTTGGCGATGGTGGCGGAACAAAGGATGAACTGCGGAGAGGCGCCGTAAAAAGCGGCCACGCGGCGCAGGCGGCGGATCACGTTGGCCACATGGCTTCCCAGCACGCCCCGGTAGGCGTGGGCTTCGTCAATCACGATGAACTTGAGGCGGGAAAAAAACTTGATCCATTTGGGATGGTTTGGGAGAATCCCCGCGTGCAGCATGTCCGGGTTGGAAATAATAATCCGCCCCGTGTCCCGCGCCGAAACGCGCAGGCTTTCCGGCGTGTCCCCGTCATAAGTGGCGATTTTCAGGTTCAACCCTTCGCCTGAAATCCCGTTCAGTTCCGCCTGCTGGTCCTGGGACAGGGCCTTGGTGGGAAACAGGTACAGGCAGCGGGCGTTTTCGTCCTGTAACAGGGCCTCCAGGCAGGGCAGGTTGTAACAAAGCGTCTTTCCCGAAGCGGTAGGCGTCACTACCACGACGTTTTTGCCTTCCCGCACCCGCTCCCGGACCCCGGCCTGGTGGATGTAGAGCTGTTCAATGCCCCGGCGGCGCAGGGCGGCGGCGATCCGTCCGTCCAAATCCGCCGGAAAAGGGGCAAAAACACCTTCTTCCGCCGGCAGGAGGCGATTTACCACAATATTCGGGGCAAATTCGGGGCTTTCAAGGATTCTTTCAAGGTTTTCGCGGCCGCCCATACCGGTATTGTAACGGTATCGAAAAAAATAGGGAATAGTTGTACGAGCCTGTTCCAAAACCAAGTAACTGTGGCTAAACGCGAACGGTTTTGGAACCGGCCAGGTTCTCTGTGCGGAAGCGGCTGAGTTCCGTATATGGAACAGGCTGAGTTCCGCATACGGAACAGGCTTAGTTCAGCGGCCACTACGGCGGCTAAAGCCGCCGCGCGGTCTATCGTCTGTAGGGGCGGCCATTGGGCCTACGCTGTGCCGCATTAGTCATCCACACGGCTGCGCCGTGCGGTT
>JAISYA010000145.1 GCA_031270205.1 Treponema sp. | reverse complement strand
GCGGTGCGGACGCTCTTGCCGCCGGCAGCGCCGGCAGCGCTGCCGGCGCTGCCCAAACCGAGGCCGATGCGTATGGTGCCGATGCCTCCCTGCGCGCCCCCTCCCTGGCCGCCGCCGCTTCCGTCCTGCGCGCCGCTCCCGTCCTGCGCGCCGCCGCTTCCTCCCATTGCGCCGGCAAGGCCGTCCGTTCCGCCGGTGGGACAGGCGGCAAAGAGGATACTTATTGCCGCAAGGAAGGCGGCGCAGACGGCAAGGTTGAATAGTTTGTTTTTCTTCATACGTTACTCCTTTTATCCGGAAACCATAAAAAAGCCGGCGGAAGCGTACACAATCCGCGGCTCCACCCGTTTCATATAAAAAAGTATAGTACGGCCCGGACGGGCGGTCAAGCGGCGGCCTGTATAAGCGCCGCTATGTTTCGGGACGGACGGTAAGCCGCCGGCGGCGCTCCCGTTGCACATTGGGCTTTTCTGCCGCATAATGCCGCTATGCGCCAATTTAAGGTTGTCGCCCCCTTCGGCCCGGCGGGAGACCAGGATGAGGCTATTGCCGCGCTGGCGGGGGGGGTTAAAAACGGGGACCGGTTTCAGACTTTGCAGGGTGTTACCGGCTCGGGGAAGACTTTTACCATGGCGAAGATCATTGAAGCGGTGCAGCTGCCCACGCTGATCGTAAGCCACAACAAGACGTTGGCCGCCCAGCTTTTCCGGGAATTCAGGGGGTTTTTTCCCTATAACGCGGTTGAGTATTTTGTTTCCTACTACGATTTCTACCAGCCGGAAGCGTATGTTGCCAAGCGCGATCTGTACGTTGAAAAAGACGCTTCAATTAACGAAGAGATTGAACGGCTGCGCCTTTCGGCCACCCGGAACCTTATGGAGCGGAGGGACGTTATTATTGTCGCTACCGTATCCTGTATTTACGGCCTTGCCACGCCGGAAGTCTACCGGCAAATGACCGCCTCTTTTGCAAGGGGCGAAACTATCGATGTTGACGCCCTGATGCGGCGCTTTGTGGAACTTCAGTATGTACGAAACGACGCGGTTCTGGAGCGGGGGCATTTCCGCCGCAGGGGCGACACGCTGGAAATCTTCCCCGCCTACCTGGAAGAAGCCTACCGGGTAGATCTGGACTGGAACAGGGTAGAGCGCATCCGGCGCTTCAACCCCGTGTCCGGGAAAATGATCGAGGACATTGACAAGGCGCTGATTTATCCCGCCAAGCAGTTTGTTATACCCGCGGAGATGGTGCATAACGCGCTGGGCGCAATAAAGCGGGAACTGGCGGAGCGCCTGGATTTCTTCAGAAGCGCCGGCAAGATGCTGGAAGCGCAGCGCCTTAAAACAAGGGTGGAGTTTGACATTGAGATGCTTGCCGAAGCGGGCTACTGTCCCGGCATTGAAAATTATTCCGCCCCTTTGGCCGGGCGCGGACCCGGCGAGGCGCCGGACACTTTGATAGACTATCTTCCCACAAGCCACTTGACGTTTATCGACGAAAGCCACGTTACTTTGTCCCAGATTGGGGCCATGTACGCCGGGGACCGCAGCCGCAAGACAAGTCTGGTGGATTACGGTTTCCGCCTGCCCTGCGCCCTGGACAACCGCCCCCTTCGTTACGATGAGTTCGTTGACCGCCTGGACCGCGCGATTTTTGTATCCGCTACTCCGGGCAAAACCGAGGTTGGCCTGTCCAAACAGGTGGTGCAGCAGCTTATCAGGCCGACTGGCCTGCTTGACCCGGAAATTGAAGTCCGCTCCAGCGAGGGCCAAATGGAAGACATCTACAGTGAGGTGCGCCAAAGGATCGAAATAGGAGAGCGTTCCCTTATTCTTACCCTCACCAAGAAAATGGCCGAGGACCTTACCGAGTACCTTACAAGCCTGGGTCTCAAGGTGCGGTATATTCACAGCGAAGTGGAAACTATTGAGCGGGTGGAAATCCTTACCCAGCTGCGGCAGGGGGGTTTTGACATATTGGTGGGCATTAACCTGTTGCGCGAAGGCATTGATCTGCCGGAGGTCTCGTTTATAGCGATACTTGACGCGGACAAGGTAGGCTTTTTGCGTTCCCTGACCAGCCTGGTGCAGATTATCGGGCGGGCTGCGCGAAACGCCGCGGGCAAGGTGATCATGTACGCCGACCGGATGAGCGACGCTATGGAGCAGGCCATTGCCGAAACGAACCGCCGCCGCGAGGTTCAGATCGCGTATAACAAGCGGCACGGCATTACCCCGGCTACGGTGAAGAAGGCCATCACCGATATTCTTACCCGCCACGCCGAGGAAGCGGTGGACGCCGCGGCCACTTCCATGGATGTGCTTAAAAAATCGTACAATGTGCTTATCCCGGTCCAAAGGAAGAAGCTGGTCAAGGCTCTTGAAAACGAGATGCTGGAACACGCCAAAAATCTTGAATTCGAACAGGCTGCGGCCATTCGGGACGAGATTGTGAAAATCAGCGAGCTGGGGAAACAATGAAAAAGAGAGCGCCAGTTACAAAGTCATTACCGGCATGAAGGAGACGCAATGAACGCTAATCCAAAAAAGCTAAAGGTCTGTTACATCGGCGGCGGATCACGGAATTGGGCCTGGGTTTTTATGCGGGACCTGGCTTTTGAAAGGGAAATCGCCGGGACGATATGCCTCTACGATATTGACGCTGAGGCGGCGCGGGCCAACGAGGAACTGGGCAACAAGCTAATGGCCGTCCACAATCCGGATCGGTGGGTCTTCAGAACCGAAACTTCCCTGGAAAAGGCCCTTAACGGCAGCGATTTTATTTTTATTTCGATACTCCCCGGTGATTTTGGGGAAATGGCCGTTGATGTCCACGCGCCGGAACAATACGGCATTTACCAGCCGGTGGGAGACACCGTTGGGGCGGGCGGGCTTAACCGCGCCCTGCGAACGGTTCCTATGTATGTGGAAATCGCCGAAGCCGTAAAAAAACGCGCGGGCGGCGCGTGGGTCCTTAACTATACCAACCCCATGTCCGTCTGCACGAGAACCCTGTACCGTATCTTCCCGGAAATCAGGGCCTTCGGCTGCTGCCACGAGGTTTTCGGGACGCAGAAACTCCTGGCGGAAGCGGCGGTACAGTGCGGCCTTGCCGGCGAGAGCGGAGGGGAGATACGGCGGGAGGATATTGTTACCAACGTGGTGGGGATTAACCACTTCACCTGGATAGACCGGGCCTCGTGGAAAGACCACGACCTTTTTCCCTGCTTTGCCCAATTTACGGAGCGTTTCGGCAAGACGGGATTCAGCGGCGGCGCGGATCATAACTGGCTCAACAGCTATTTTACCTCCGGCGAGCGGGTCAAGATGGACCTGTTCAGGCGTTACGGGATCATTGGCGCGGCGGGGGATCGTCATCTGGCGGAATTCTGCCCTCCCGGCTGGTATCTTAAAAGCGAAGAACAGGCAAAGGCCTGGCAGTTCTCCCTTACGCCGGTTTCCTGGCGGATACGGCAGCGGGACGATCTGAAACGGAAAAGCAAAGCCTACCGCGAAGGCCTGGAAACGATGATACCGGAACATTCCGGCGAGGAGGGTATCCGCCAAATCAAGGCTCTCCTTGGCCTGGGCGGCTTTGTTACCAACGTGAACCTGCCCAACCGGGGGCAGATGCCCGGCTTTCCCTCCGGCGCGGTGGTGGAGACCAACGCCTTTTTCAGCCGGGACAGCGTTCAGCCGGT